>SKRP01000296.1 GCA_007118445.1 Natronohydrobacter sp. | reverse complement strand
TCCCCCCTTCACGCCTCAATCCCCCCTTCACGCCTCAATCCCCCCTTCACGCCTCAATCCCCCCTTCACGTCCGAACCCCACCCATGGCGCAGATCACGGCCCATTCCTGATCGCTGACCGGCTGCACCGACAATCGCGGGCTGCGCACCAGCGCCATCTCGCCCAGCCGGGGTTCATCCTTGCACATGGCCAGCGTCACAGGCCGGGGCAGGGGCGCTACCGCCTTCACATCCACGCATTCCCAGCGCGGGTCGTCGGTGGTGCTGTCGGGATGCGCGGTCGCGATCACCTCGCAAATCCCGACAATCGCCTTGTCCGACTGGCTGTGATAGAAAAACGCCCGGTCCCCAAGCGCCATCTCGCGCATCATGTTGCGCGCCTGATAATTGCGCACCCCGTCCCATTCCTCGCCCCTATCGCCTCTGGCGACCAGATCTTCCCAGGAAAAGGCGTCAGGTTCGGATTTCATCAGCCAGAAGCGCATCAGCCGATGACCTTTTTCCATTCCTGCAGCCGCACGCTCTCGAACAGCCCTGCCTGCGCGTAGGGATCGCCCGCGCCCCAGGCTTTCGCAGCCTCGATATCCGGCAGATCGAGCACGATCAGCGACCCGGCCATCGCGCCCTGCGCATCGAGCAGCGGCCCGGCCTGCAGCACGCAACCGGTTTGCGCGACATAGGCCAGATGCGCCGCGCGGGTGGATTTGCGCAGCTCCAGCGCATCGGGCTTGTCGGTGCAGAGCATCATGTAAAGTGGCATCCAGCGTGTCCTTTCATTCCTCGGTCAGGGGGCGGGCCAGAAGGGCAGCGCAGGCATCCTGCAATGAGATCTCGCCCCCGGCAATAGCAGCGACCATGCGCGTGATCGGCAAATCGAGCCCCTGCGCCTGCGCCAGCTGCACAACTGCGCGGGCCGTGGCCACACCCTCGACCGTGATGCGCGTGTCGAAGGCAGCGCCACGTCCCAGCGCCAGCCCGTAGCAGAAATTGCGCGATTTCTCCGAGCCGCAGGTCAGGATCAGATCGCCCAGACCTGACAGCCCGGCCAGGGTCTCGGGCTGTGCCCCCCGCGACAGCGCCAGGCGCTGCATTTCGGCATAGCCGCGCGCCATCAGCGCGGCCCGCGCCGATTCGCCCAGACCCGCGCCGATCGCCACCCCTGCGGCAATCGCGATCACATTCTTCAGCGCCCCGCCCAGTTCCGCGCCGATCACATCCGCATTGCGGTAAAGCCGCAGATTGGGTGTCGAAAGCTGGTCCTGCAAGAGGCGCCCGAGATGCGGGTCGTTGCAGGCCAGGGTCAGCGCCGTGGGCAGGCCGCGGGCGATATCGGTGGCGAAACTCGGGCCGGTCAGCAGCGCCACGCGCGCCTGCGGCAGCGCGGCCCGGATCACGCCCACAGGCCCGGTCATCAGATCAAGATCAACCCCTTTCGAGCAGGCCACCAGCACGCGCCCGGCCAGCCAGTCGCGATGCGCCGCGATGAAACCGCGTGTCTGCTGCATCGGGATGGCGAGCAGCAGGGTCTCGGCCTCGATCGCGGTCAGATCGGCCGTGACCTGCAGGCTTTCGGGCAGGGTGATGCCTGGCAGGCGGGCCGTATTCTCGCGCCCGGCCTGCATCGCTTGCGCCCGGTCAGGATCGCGGCACCAGAGCATGGCCTCGCCCAGCGCGCAGCCCAGTGCCGTGCCGAATGCCCCGGCGCCCAGAATGGCCACTGTCATGCTTTCGCCCCTTTCTTGCCGGATCCGATCAGGGGTGCCGCGCGCTGGTCCAGCGGCCAGCGCGGACGGGCCACGAACGTCCGGCGCGGGTGTCCCGCGCGCAGCTGCTCGATCCCGGCCCAGGCGATCATTGCTGCATTATCCGTGCACAGCGCCAGTGGCGGGGCCAGAAAGCGTGCGCCTGTATCCCGCGCTGCGTCCTCCAGCGCGGCGCGCAGGGGCTGGTTTGCAGCCACCCCGCCCGCCACTGCAAAAACCGGGTCTCCGGGGGCGTGTTCGAGATAGGCGGCCAGCGCGCGGCGCGATTTTTCCGCCAGCACGGCGGTCACAGCGGCCTGAAACCCGGCGCAGAGATCAGCGCGGTCCTGCGCGCGCAGCCCTCCCTGTTCGGCGACCAGAGTATCGCGGGCGCGCAGCAGGGCGGTTTTCAGCCCCGAGAAGGATAGGTCACAGCCGGGACGGTCCAGCAGCGGGCGGGGCAGGGCGAAACGGGCGGGGTCGCCTTGCTGCGCTGCGCGCTCGACCGCAGGCCCGCCCGGTTGCGGCAGGCCCAGCAGCTTCGCCACCTTGTCGAATGCCTCGCCTGGCGCATCGTCGATGGTGCCGCCCAGCCGGGTGAACTGATCGGGGCCTGCGACGATCAGGAACTGGCAATGCCCGCCCGAGACCAGCAGCATCAGATAGGGAAATTCCACGCGATCGGTCAGGCGCGGGGTCAGGGCATGGCCTGCCAGATGGTTCACGCCCAGCAGCGGCAGACCGGTCGCCGCCGCCATCCCGCGCGCCAGCATCACCCCCGACAGCACCCCCCCGATCAGCCCGGGCCCGGCAGTGACGGCAATCGCGTCGATCTGGTCCAGCGTGACACTGGCCTGCGCGAGCGCGGCCTCGACTGCAAGATCAAGCTTTTCGGCATGGGCGCGCGCGGCCAGTTCCGGCACCACCCCGCCATAGCGCGCGTGCAGGGCGGTCTGGTCCCAGATAACCGAGGACAGGATCGCCGGCCGCGCCCCCGGCTGGTGGCGGATCACGGCGCTGGCCGTGTCATCGCAGCTGCTCTCGATGCCGAGCACTGTCAGGTCGCGGGTCGGGGGCAGGTTGCGCATTGGGGCTCCGGTTGCCAGGACGGGCGCTTTTCAGCTACCACCGCGGGCAGGGCGGCACAATCCCGCGCAGCCCGGCATGACAGGAGTCAGAATGCCCCCCTGCCTGTTACTGACCCGACCCCGCGCTGCAGCAGAGGCCTTCGCGCAATCCATCAGGGCTGCAGGCTGGCGCGGCGAAGTGCTGGTCGCGCCGCTGATGCGCATCGCCCATCTGCCGCTGGCCGAGGCGGATCTGGAGGGTGCCGCGACACTGATCGCGACGTCCAGGCATGCCATCGAGGCGCTGGCCCGCGCCACCGGGCGGCGGGATATGCGGCTTTGGGTGGTCGGTCCCGGCACGGCGGCGGCGGCGCAGGCTGAAGGTTTCGAAAAGCTGCAGGTGGCGGGCGGTGATGCGCAGGCACTGTTGCGGGATATTGCGCAGGCAGGCGCGCGCGGGCCGTTCCTGCATCTGTGCGGCGCGCATGTCGCTGCGGATATTGCGGGCAGCTTGCGCCGCCACGATCATGAGGCGCGCGCGCAGATTGTCTATCGTCAGGACGCGCTGCCCCTGTCGTCAGCGGCAAAAGCGCGCATCCGGGCAGGTGGCGATCTGCTCTGCCCGGTGTTTTCACCGCGCTCGGGGCGGCTGCTGGCCGCAGAGCTGTCGGCGCTCGATATGTCGCGGGCGCGGTTGCATATGGTCTCGATTTCGCCCAATGCCGATGCCGCGACCGCGCATTTGCGCGGTTTTTCACGCCGGATCGCGGCAAGACCGGACAATGCGCATATGACAGTCGAAATTATTGCATGTCAGGCGAAGCTTGAGCCTGTCGAAAAGCCAAGCTAAGGTAGATTTTGAAAAACGGCTGCTGCGCTGCAGCGTAACTGTTGGGGGATGGGGTTTGGCGCGTAAATCACGAGGCAGGAATTCCGCAGGCGGTTCAGGCCCGGCGGCGAATGACAAGACCGCAGCCGCCGCTGCAGATCCAAGCGAAGCGGCTGATGCCAACCAGCAGGATGGAACCTCGCGGCGAGAAGCGGAAGCGCCAGCCGAGGACGCTGCCCGGCAAGCAGATCACGCAAGCCCGGATCAGGTCGCGGCTGACACTGAAACCCGGTCAGACCCTACCACGCCAGATTCGCTGTCAGAAACAGCCGATACAAGCGAGCCGACGGCAAACCAGCCAATGGCGGGCGACGCGGACCCGAATGCTGACCTGTCCGCAGAGACGCCGCGCGAAGATGGGGATGCCGCGCCGGAAATGCAGGATGCTGCGCTGACCGGCGACACTGCCGGGGCGCAGGCGGCGTCGGTCTCGCCAGAGCCTGCGCCAGCCGAGGGCGGTGCGGACACCAATTCGACAGAACCGGATACAGCCGCTCGGGACGATACAGCGCCTGACGCTGATTCAGGGTCCGATGCGAATGCGCAGGCAGAGCCAGGCGCTGGTCCCGAAATCCGCCCTGAAGGTGATTCGGGTCCTGACGCGATGGCCAGCGCGGTCAATGCGACACCCGATGCGACAGATGGCGAACGAACACAAGGCGCTTTGCCGCCCCCAGCCGCAGCGCCGCCCCCGCCGCCGCCGCCGCCCCCCGCGGCAAAAGGCGGCTTCTTTCCGATGCTGCTTGGTGGGCTGGTCGCAGGCGGGATCGGCTATGGTGCGCATTTCTACCTCTCGGCAGAAGACAACGGGACCGAGGCTGCGATCGCGGCGCTGCAATCCGATCTGGCCGAGCTGCGCAGCGCATTGGCGGATGCACCCGAGGCATCGGAAGTCGCGCGGCTGGAAGCGGAACTGACCGAACTGCGCGCGGAACTGGCCAGTTCGGTAGAGATGGTCGAGGGGCTGGATATCGCTGGTGATATCGAGGCCGGGATGGATCGGCTGCGCGCTGAATTCGCCAGCAGCGAGGATGTAAGCCCCGACACGCAGCTTGTGGCGCAGATCAGCGGGCTGAGGCGCGACCTCGCCGAGCGCACAGAGCGGCTCGATGGCGTTGATGCAACGCTTGAAGGGCTGGGCAACCGCCTGAGCGCGCAGGCAGACGACTTCGCTGCAGTGACCGAAGACATGGCGGTCGGCCTGAGCGCATTGGAAGACAGCATGACGGTCGAGTTGGCCGCATTGGCGGAAGAGCTGGCGCAGGTCCGCGAGCTGGCCGAACACCGGATCGAGGAAGCCGAGGCAGCTGTCGATACAGCGCTGGCCGGGGCCGGGCTGGAGGCGATGCGCACGGCCCTGGAGCGCGGTACGGCCTATCCGGAAGCGGTGGCGCTGCTGCGCGAGGCCGGGGTCGAGGTGCCGGATGCACTGGCCGGGCCTGCTGCACAGGGCATCCCGACGCTGGAAATGCTGCAGGACAGCTTCGCCCCCGCAGCGCGGGCCGGGCTGCGGGCAGCCTTGCAAGAGGCTCCGGCGGACAGCACCACCGAGCGGCTGGGCAATTTCCTGCGCGCTCAGGTCGGGGCACGCTCGACCGCGCCGCGCGAAGGCGACGATCCGGATGCGGTGATGTCGCGTGCCGCCGCCGCGCTTGAAGCCGGGGATCTTGAAGCGACGCTTTCGGAACTCGATGCGCTGCCCGATGCTGCCCTGCCTGGGTTGCAGGACTGGATGACCGCTGCACAGGCGCGACAGGATGCCGAAGCGGCCATGATTGATTTCGCCACAATAGTCACGAACCAGTAAGGACGTCTCTGATGCTTTGGACCCTGATCAAAATCCTGCTGTTCGTGGCGCTTGTCATCGCGCTTGCCTTTGGTTTCGGGCAGTTGATCGACAGCGACCAGACAGTCGAGCTGCGTATCTTCGACATGGAATATGTGCTCAGCCCGCTGATGGCGCTGGGTGTGCTGGCTGCGGCGCTTGTCGCGCTCTGGCTGGTGCTCAAGCTTTTCGGGCTGGCTTTGGCCGTGCTGCGCTTCATGAATGGCGATGAAACGGCTGTCCGTCGCTTCTTCACGCGCAATCGCGAAAAGCGCGGGCTGGATGCCTTGCTGATGTCGATGATCGCTCAGGCCGAAGGCGACGGCAAGACCGCTATTGCCAAGGCCGAGAAGGCGCATAAGCTGCTCAACCGTCCGGTTATGACCAATCTGCTGGTGGCCCGTGCCGCGCAGCAAAAGGGCAATCAGGCGTTGGCCATCGAACGCTACAAGGCGCTGCTCGAGGACAATCGCACCCGCTTTGTTGCTGTGCAGGGCCTGCTGCAGGCCAAGCTTGAACAGGGTGAGACCGAGAAAGCCGCCGCGCTTGCGCAAAAGGCACTGGATATCAATCCCGGCCATGAGGCCACGCAGAACAAGCTGCTCGAGATGCAGACCAGCGCCGAGGATTGGAGCGGCGCGCGCAAGACGCTGTTGCTGAAGAAAACCGCAGGCTACCTGCCGCGCGATGTCTGGCGTCGGCGCGATGCGATCCTGGCGCTGCAGGATGCCGACACGCTGGCCGCCAATGGCAATATGGCCCGCGCGCGCGAAACCGCGATCGAGGCCAACCGCCTGTCGCCTGACCTGATCCCGGCTGCGGTCGAGGCCGCGCGCGCGCTGGTCGCGCAGGGCAATGGCAGCTATGCGGCCAAGGTGATCAAGAAAGCATGGAAAACCCAGCCGCATCCGGATCTTGCCGCGGCCTATGCGGCCATCGAGCCCGATGAGTCACCGCGCCAGCGCGTGGCGCGTTTCGAGGCGCTCTTGCGCAAGGGGCCCGAAGTGGCCGAGGCCAAACTCCTGCGCGCCGAGATGCTGCTTGCAGCCGAGGATTTCCCGGCGGCCCGCCGCGCGCTGGGCAATCTCTATGAAACTGACCCGACGGCGCGGGCGCTGACGATCATGGCGGCCATCGAACGCGGCGAAGGTGCGGATGACGCGGTCGTGCGCGGCTGGCTGGCGCGGGCGGTCACGGCCAAGCGCGGGCCGCAATGGGTCTGCGCGAAATGCCAGCATGTGCATTCAAGCTGGCAGGCGGTCTGCGACAATTGCGGGGCTTTCGATACGCTGGAATGGCGCGAAGCGCCCGAAGGCGCGGGCCCCTCGGATGCGCAGGCGGGCTTGTTGCCGCTGATCATCGGGGCACCTGACCGTGCCTCCGGGACAGAGGCCGAGATCGTCGAGGCAGAGGTCGAAGAGAAGTCGGAAACCGAGAAGAAATCTGCCTGAAAGGGCTGGTCGGGCACGAAAACCAGTGCTAAAGACCGCCCCAAGGTGCCGCTGTAGCTCAGCTGGTAGAGCACGTCATTCGTAATGATGGGGTCGGGGGTTCGAGTCCCTTCAGCGGCACCAGTGAATCCAGCAAGGTCATGATTTCAATAGATTTGAGCATGTCGTCCGACAGTGGTCAGCACATTCGGGCTGTGCAGCACGCGGTAACCAGCGCTGATAGTGTGGCGCGCGCAGGCCAAGCCGCGCAATCCGCCTGCAAAGGGAATGCGCCCCTCGCGACTGTCTGGCCGGTTGCGCGAATTTCAGTTGTAAAGATCGATTGACGCATTCCAGAATGAAAGTGTCACCCGGCAATCATTGATGTGCAATGCTGCAAGGCGCAGCTGCGTCCCGTCGGCTTGCGTCAACGAAGTGCGGGTGGTCTTGATGATGTCGAAATCAACCGTGCGGCGCGCAGGCGCGTCCGACGGGCCAAAGATGTCTTCAACCTGCGCCAATCTGGACTCGAATTCCAGCGAACACGCCTCGTCGCTCAACTCCGTCACCCGATCGAGCATGATCCCCTCCAGCCTGTCTGCACCGTCGAACATGAATGTGGCCGTGTGCGCCTCGCCAAATGCGTCGATCTTGTCTGCGAGTTCATACCAGACCCCGCGCTCGGGCCGATCCGGCGACATGCGCGTCTCGACCGGCGCGATCTGCATCAGCTCATCGGGTGATATGCCAAACCGAAACGGGCCGAACCCCTCGATACCGGGGCCTTGTGCAGCGATGGGCAGCGCGCTGGTCATCACCCCGGCTGTCGCGCAAAAGAACAATGCTCTCATTGCAAAACTCCTGAAAAAACATGTCGCGCGATGCGCGGCAGGGGCACAGGATCACCCGAATCATCATGTGTGACAAGTTGTGTTGCCTGCGATGACGGCGTGGACATGGTCATGCGGCTTGATCAAGATGCCAGGTTTTCAGCCTGCCGACCAGGGTCACGATTGTCCGAACCGGTTTGCGGGACTGGTGTTTTCCGCCGGGCGCGTCGTGTGAGTGTATCCTGGACAGTAGAAGCCGCACAAGGCGCGGGGCGGGTGTCTTCCCCAATGCGGCTGCCGCTTGTCGCAGAGGTCGCTGCGTGACATAAATCGCGAAGGTTCTCGGCCTGCAAGGGGAAGGCGCATGACACTCGACCGGCGGCTGTTTCTGGCAACAGGGCTCTGTGCGCTGACGCGCCCGGCCTTTGCCCGCGATCCGGGCCGCGAGGCCCTCGCGCGTGAGGTGTTGGTCACCTGGCATCGGCTGGTGCTTGAACTGGTGCGCCATACGGCCACCTATTCACCGCCGGTTGCTGCGCGGGCCTTTGGCTATCTGGGCGTGGTGGCGCATGAAACGCTCGCGGCCATGGACCCGGCGCTTCGCAGTCTGGGCGGGCAGCTGAACGGGCTGGCGCGGCCGCATGTTTCGGAGCCACAGGCCGACAAGGCCCTGGCCCTGCACAGCGCCTTGTCCGATGCCGCCGGGGTGCTGTTCGGCAATACCGGCCCCATGGGCCAGCGCGCGCATGGGACCATGACCGCGCGGCTTGGCGCTGATCTCGCAACCGAGCTTGATCATGAGACCCGGACCCGCAGCGCCGCGCTTGGCCAGCGCATTACAGCGCATGTGCTTGATTGGGCCGCAGGCGATGGCGGGGCAGAGGTCGCGAATATGGGCTTCGCGCTGGATTACACTGCAGGCCCGCGCCCCGAGGACTGGCAGCCCACCAGTCTGATCCGGCAGCAACAGGCCCCGCTTCTGCCCGATTGGGGCAGGGTGCGGCCCTTTGCGATGCCTGCCGACGCGATCTGCGGCGTTGCGCTGCCCCCTGCCTATGACACGCAACCCGGATCAGAGTTTCACAGCGCGGCGCTGGAAGTGCATGAGGTCACGGCCCGCCTGACCGAAGAGCAGAAGCTGATCGCTCGCTTCTGGGCTGACCCCCCGATGCTGTCACCGACCCCGCCCGGTCACTGGATCGCGATTCTGCTGGATATCGCAGATCGGGATGATCTGCCTGTCGAGACTCTGGCCGCCGCGCTGGCCCGGCTCGGGGCGGCGCAGGCCGATGCCTTCATTGCCTGCTGGGACGCGAAATACCGCTACAACCTGCTGCGCCCTGTGACCTATATCCGGCACCATATCGACCCGGACTGGACGCCGCTGATCGAAACACCCCCCTTTCCCGAATACCCGTCCGGGCATTCCACGCAATCCAGTGCCTCGGCGACGGCGCTCAGCGCCATTTTCGGCGAGGATTTCGCTTTCGAGGACCGCACCCATCTCGGCGACGGCCTGCCAGCGCGGCATTTCCCGTCATTCCGGGCTGCGTCCGAGGAAGCGGCCATGTCGCGGCTTTATGGCGGGATTCACTATCGTTTCGGCAATGAGGCCGGTCTGGCGCAGGGCCGCTGTGTCGGGGCCTATGCCGCGGCGCTGGAGATGCGTGCATGAAATGGCCGGGCGCGCTTGCTGTGCTGGTTGCCGGGGCGGCGCAGGCCGACCCTGTCGTGCCGCAATTCACCGAAGAAACTGCCAGCGCCGGGCTGGGCACGATCTATGACGGCGACTGGCAATTCATGGTCGGCGGCGGTGTGGCGGGGTTCGACTGTTCCGGCAATGGCTTTCCCGACCTGTTCCTGTCAGGCGGGGCCGGGCCATCCGGGCTGTATCGTAACCTTAGCGCACAGGGCGGGGCGCTGGTGTTTGAGCGGACCGATGCGATTGATCTGGAAGGCGTGACCGGGGCCTATCCGCTCGATATCGACAGCGACGGGGTGACGGATCTTGTGGTGCTGCGGCAGGGGAGTAACCGTCTGCTGCGCGGGCTGGGCGATTGCCGGTTCGAGGATATGACCGAGGAATGGGGCTTTGACGGGGGCGATGCCTGGTCCACGGCTTTTGCCGCGATCTGGGAAGCGGGGGCGGACTGGCCCACGCTGGCCATCGGCAATTATATCGACCGGCATGAGGATCTGTTTCCATGGGGGTCATGCACCGAGAACTGGCTGCACCGCCCCGAGGGTCAGGGTTTCGCTCCGCCGCTTGCGCTCACCCCGTCGCATTGCGCGCTGTCGATGCTGTTTACCGACTGGAACCGGTCCGGCCAGCCTGCGCTGCGGGTGTCCAATGACCGCGAATATTACCGGGGCGGGCAGGAACAGCTCTGGCAGATCGCCCCCGGCCAGCCACCGCGGCTTTACACCGAGGACGAGGGCTGGCAGCAGTTGCGCATCTGGGGGATGGGGATCGCGGCGGCGGATCTGACCGGGGACGGGTTTCCCGAATATGCGCTGACCAGCATGGCCGATAACAAGCTGCAGACCCTGCGCGACCCGGCCAGCGGCAGGCCCGATTATATCGATATCGCCTTTGCCGCCGGGGCGACGGCACATCGGCCCTATACGGGCGGGGATATCCGGCCCTCGACGGCCTGGCACGCGCAATTCGCGGATGTGAATAATGACGGGCGGCGCGATCTGTTCATCGCCAAGGGCAATGTGGCGGAAATGCCGGATTTTGCGGCGGATGATCCGAATAACCTGCTGTTGCAAAGCAGTGACGGGCTGATGGTCGAGGCCGGGGACCGCGCCGGGGTGGCCAGTATGGAGGTGGCGCGCGGGGCGCTTGTGCTGGATCTGAACCTCGACGGGCAGCTTGATCTGGTCGTGGTCAATCGCTGGCGCGGCCCGCAGATCTGGCGGCAGAGCAGCGCGCCCGGCGGCAACTGGCTGCAGATCCGGCTGGCGCAGGAGGGGGCCAATCGCGACGCGGTGGGCGCAGTGGTGCAGGTGTTGCGCGACGGGGTGCTGGAATGGCATGATCTGGCGGTCGGGGGTGGCCATGCCAGCGGCGCGCTGGGCTGGCTGCATATCGGCCTTGGCGCTGCGGACAGGGTCGATCTGCGGGTGATCTGGCCGGGTGGCGAGGTCGGGCCATGGCATGAGATGCAGGCCAATGGCTTCGCGATCCTGCGCCGGGGGGATGCGCCTGAAAACTGGCAGCCGGACGGATAGGGACCGGGCTCAGAGCGCGCTGCGGATATGGCCGAAAATCTCGTGCAGCGTCTTGATTTCGTCTGTGTTCTGGTCGGTCAGTTTCTTCTTGGCCGCATAGACCAGATAGAAGAACATGATCCGCGCGGCATCGCTGCGGGTCTTGGCCATATCGCGGCCCAGCCGGTTCTGGATGAAATCGCGCAGCCCTGACAGCCGCCTGAATGTGCGCAGCGCGGCGATGGCGCGGCCCGGATCATGCGCGGCAGGGGCGAAACAGGCGCAGTCCCAGTCATAGATCATGCCATTGCGCCCGACATTGAACCGGTGCAGATCGGCATGGTTGAAGACATGCACGATATCCATGCAGGCAGCCTCAATCCCGGCCAGCTCGGATTCGGACACCCCGGCAAGCGCCAGCCCGGCGGCGAGGGTCTGGCGTCGTTGCTGATAGAGCAGGGGCATCTGCTGCATGGCGGGCTCGATCACGTCGAACGCGCTGGCCGGATGGGCGATGCTGAATTCATTCATGTCGCGCAGGGTCTCGATCAGCCCATCGGGCGAGACCGGGGTGAAGGGTTCAAACGCAAAGAGCACCACCGACAGGCGCTGGCCGGGCACGATTTCGATGATCTGCGGCATCTGACAGGGCAAGCGGCCCCAGAGATGGCGCGCGACCCATTGCAGGCGCTTGAGATCCGAACCGTTGCGCCGGTAGATTTTCTCGAATGCCGGGACCGGGCCGGAGAGGGATTTATAGGTCAGCTTGCGGAAGACATTGATATTTCCCGCCACCTTGCCAGTGCTGCGCAGAAATTCGGCTTCGGGGCTATGGTGCTGGAAATGGCGGCGCAGGCGCGGCTCGACCTTGGTGAAAAGCTGGATATAGGCATCCATATCGCCTGTGGCGCTGGCCTGTCTGGCCAGCAGGCCGATCTGATGCAGGCTCGGTTCCTTGCCGTCGCGCATCCGCGCTTGCGCGTCAAGCAGCGCCTGCGGGGGTCTGACTTCACCTGGAAAATTCATCGGACCCCGCTGCGCCGGATTGCAGAAAACAGGTGAAGATGGATGACCACCCGGGTCTTCTGCCCGGATGAAGTGTAACAGCATTGTGACGCTGCCTGTCAACCCGGCGCGCTGCCGCGCTTCGCCGCAATGCAGCGATTTTGGCTTGACATTATCTTGCGCCTGGATCAGGTGATTTGGAAGGAAATTACGCTGGCCAAATAGCTGACGATGACAGGAGTCCGAGAATGTCCGACGCGCCCGTTCAGAAAGACAAGCCCTGGCTGTTTCGCACCTATGCGGGTCATTCGACCGCGAAGGCGTCGAATGCGCTGTATCGCAACAATCTGTCGAAAGGCCAGACCGGGCTTTCCGTGGCTTTCGATCTGCCGACCCAGACCGGCTATGACAGCGATCACGAATTGTCGCGCGGCGAGGTCGGCAAGGTCGGTGTGCCCGTCTGCCATCTGGGCGATATGCGGATGCTGTTCGACCAGATCCCGCTGGAGCAGATGAATACCTCGATGACGATCAACGCGACCGCGCCCTGGCTGCTGGCGCTTTATATCGCGGTGGCCGAAGAGCAGGGGGCGGATATCTCGAAACTGAACGGGACTGTTCAGAATGACCTGATCAAGGAATATCTGTCGCGCGGCACCTATATCTGCCCGCCCGAGCCCAGCTTGCGCATGATCACGGATGTCGCTGCCTATACGCGCGCGCATCTGCCGAAATGGAACCCGATGAATGTCTGCTCCTACCATCTGCAGGAAGCGGGCGCGACGCCGCAGCAGGAACTGGCCTTTGCGCTGGCGACGGCCTGCGCAGTGCTGGATGATCTGAAGGGCAAGGTGCCCGAGGAACATTTCCCGCAGATGGTGGGGCGGATTTCCTTCTTCGTGAATGCGGGCATCCGGTTTGTAACCGAGATGTGCAAGATGCGCGCCTTTGTCGATCTGTGGGATGAGATTTGCCGCGACCGCTACGGCATTGACGATCCGAAATACCGCCGTTTCCGCTACGGGGTGCAGGTTAACTCGCTGGGTCTGACCGAACCGCAGCCTGAAAACAACGTCTATCGGATTCTCATTGAGGCACTGGCAGTCACGC
>SKRP01000061.1 GCA_007118445.1 Natronohydrobacter sp. | reverse complement strand
GCGATCCATGCCGCCGAGGGCTATGCGCGGTCCACTGGCAAGCCGGGCGTCGTGCTGGTGACCTCTGGCCCCGGTGCGACCAATGTGGTGACGGGGATTGTGGACGCGCTGATGGATTCGATCCCGATTGTGGTTCTGTCAGGTCAGGTGCCAACTTTCATGATCGGATCAGATGCCTTCCAGGAGGGCGACACTGTCGGCATCACCCGCCCCTGCACCAAGATGAACTGGCTGGTCAAGGAAACCGACAAACTGTCTGAGACGATTCATCAGGCGTTCCATGTCGCAACCACGGGCCGTCCCGGCCCGGTTCTGGTGGACATTCCGAAGGATGTGCAATTCGCGACCGGCACCTATACAGACAAGCCCGCAGTCCAGACCGGCCATTACGCCCCCCGCGTGAAGGGCGATCCAGAGATGATCGAGCGCATGGTCGAATTGATCGAGACCGCCGAGAAGCCTGTCTTCTACACGGGCGGCGGCGTGATCAATTCCGGGCCAGCGGCCAGCAAGCTGCTGCGCGAATGGGTCGAGGCGACAGGCTTCCCCATTACCTCGACCCTGATGGGGCTGGGCGCCTACCCGGCGAGCGGCAAATCCTGGCTGGGGATGCTGGGGATGCATGGCACCTATCAGGCCAATTGGGCGATGCATGATTGCGATGTGATGATCAATATCGGCGCACGCTTTGACGACCGGATCACAGGCCGCATCAACGCCTTCAGCCCGGATTCGAAGAAAATCCATGTCGATATCGACCCGTCCTCCATCAACAAGGTGATCCGCACTGATGTGCCGATCATCGGCGATGTGGCGCATGTGCTGGAAGCCGCCCTTGAGCTGTGGAAAGCGCGCGGGCGCAAGGTCAACCGCGAAGCTGTGGGCCGCTGGTGGAAACAGATCGACGAATGGACCTCGGTCGATTGTCTGGCCTACAAGCCCGGCACGAGCGTTATCCGCCCGCAGCACGCCGTTGCGCGACTGGAAGCGCTGACCAAGGGGATGGACCGCTACATCACCACCGAAGTGGGCCAGCACCAGATGTGGGCCGCGCAATATCTGGGTTTCGAGGATCCGAACCGCTGGATGACCTCGGGCGGGCTTGGGACCATGGGCTACGGCCTGCCCGCATCCATCGGCGTGCAGATCGCCCACCCGGAGGCGCTGGTGATCAATGTCGCGGGCGAGGCATCCTGGCTGATGAACATGCAGGAAATGGGGACCGCCGTGCAATATCGCGCGCCCGTCAAGCAATTCATCCTGAACAATGAACGCCTTGGCATGGTCCGCCAGTGGCAGGAATTGCTGCATGGCGAACGCTATTCGCATAGCTGGTCCGAAGCGCTGCCCGATTTCGTGAAACTCGCCGAGGCATTCGGCTGCAAGGGCATCCGCTGCGACAATGAGGCCGATCTCGATGACGCCATCCGCGAGATGCTGGCCTATGACGGGCCGGTGATCTTTGACTGCATTGTCGAGAAGCATGAGAACTGCTTCCCGATGATCCCTTCGGGGAATGCGCATAATGACATGATCCTTGGCGAGGTCGATACTCAGGGCGTCATCGGTGCAAGCGGGGCCGTGCTGGTCTGATCGCAGATCGTAAGGGGCGCGCGGGGCTGTCCTGCCGCCCCGTCACCAGAGGGACAGGGTGCATGGCCGACACGCCGGAACAGCCGAAACCGGATCACAGCTGGATGCGCCACAGGTTGCGCAAGATCGAAGCGCGTGCCTCTGCCGAGGATTACCTGCGCCCCGATCATATCAGCTATCTGGCCAGGATCGGCGATCTGCGCGCGTTTTTCCTGACCCAGGACCGGCTGTCCTATAATTGGTTTCATGGCCGCAACCACCCGCGCGCGCTGCATGAACCGGTCCTGACCAGAGCGCTGGTGGACAGCCTGACCCGCAAATCGGTCTTTGTCGATGTCGGCGCGAATATCGGCTATTTCTCGGTCATCGCGGCCCTGCGCGCGCGCGGTCTTTGCCATCGAGCCACAGGAAGCGATGATCGGGCGCATCCATGCCAATGTCGCGGCCAATCATCTGGACAATGTGACCCTGATCCATGCCGCCGCCGGGGCTGCGCCGGGCTTTGCCAATATCCCCAAGCTCGGCACCCCGGCAACCCGAGTGGGCGAGTCGGAAAACCGCGTGATGATGATCCGGCTGGATGATTATTTTACCGGCGAGTGGCAGCCCAGCCATGTCAAGATCGACACCGAAGGGTTCGAGCATCACGTTCTGCTTGGCGCGCAGAAACTGCTGGCTGCGCGACCTGTGCTCTATGTCGAGTATCATCGCGGGATGCAGGAATTCGGTTATTCCGGCGAAGAGATGTGGGATCTGCTGCGCGATTTCGGCTATAGGATCACCGTCGCCCGCCACCGCGCCCGCCGTCACGAAGAGACCGAAGTCACCCGCGACGATCTGCGCCTGTTCGAGGGTCAGATGATGTTCTGCCAGCCCGCCAGCACCGGAGAAGCCGATGCCTGATCCCCTGCCCCTTGCCAGCACGCAGCGCATGGGCGCGGGCCTCTGCCTTGCCGCGCTGGTCGCGCTTATGGCCTGCGAGGCGCCGATACAGGTCGTGGGTCATCGCGATACGCAGCGCATCGAGATCGGCCCGGACATCTTCCATGTCCGCGTCATGGGCGATACGGCTGTGGCCGCGAATTTCTCGACCGGCAGCAATCTGGTGCTGCGGGTCGAGGAAGGCGCGCGCACGGCCATCGCGCAGGCGAGTGGCTGCGAGGTCGCGACCATGTCGAAATATGACAGCATCAACCGCTGGCAGGCGCGTCTGGCCTGCTGAGACAAAAGGAAACCCGATGTCCCCCCTGAACATCAAAAAAGGCACGTCGAAACATTCGGCCTATGACCTGCGCGACCCGAATGCGGAAGTGATCGAAACGCATACGCTTGCGGTGATCGTGGACAATGAAGCCGGCGTGCTGGCCCGCGTCATCGGTCTGTTTTCGGCCCGCGGCTATAATATCGACAGCCTGACGGTCGCCGAAGTGGATCATTCCGGCCATCGCTCGCGGATCACGGTTGTCACCTCGGGCACGCCGCAGGTGATCGTTCAGATCAAGGCGCAGCTGGAACGCATGGTCATCGTTCATGCGGTCAATGACCTGACGGTCGAGGGGCCTTCGGTGCAGCGCGAACTGGCGTTGTTCAAGGTCAGGGGCCAGGGCGAACACCGGATCGAGGCGCTGCGCCTGGCCGAGATCTTCCGCGCCAATGTGGTCGATTCGACGCTGGAAAGCTTCGTGTTCGAGATGACGGGCACGCCCGAGAAGGTCGATGCCTTTGCCGAGCTGATGCGCCCGCTGGGCCTGATCGAAGTCGCCCGCACCGGCGTCGCGGCACTGGCGCGCGGGGCCTGATGGGGCGCGTCAGGCGCTTACCGTCGCGCTGAAAGGTTTGAGCCCCGGCAGTCGCTTGCCGGGGCTTTTTTCTGACCGTTCTGATACACTGCTCGTGGGTGCTGGTCTCGCGCGTCAGAACCGCCGCAAGAACAGAGCACCCTTTCTCAGCATGAAAAAGGCGGCTCAGCGCCGCCTTTCCTTGTGATTTCCCCGCGACAGGGTCGGAAAACGCGGCTCAGCCTTCGTTCTCCAGCTCCTCGACAGCTTTCTGCAGCTCGTCCTTGCTGACCTCTTTCTCGGTCACCGTGACCTGTTCGAGGATGTGGTCAACCACCTTGTCCTCGAAGATCGGCGCGCGCAGCTGCTGCTGCATCTGCGGGTTCTTCTGCACGAATTCGAAGAATTGCTTTTCCTGCCCCGGATACTGACGCGCCTGCGCGATCACGGCCTGGGTCATTTCCTGATCGGTCACAGTCACCTCGGCTGTCTGGCCGATTTCTGCCAGCAGCAGGCCCAGTTTCACGCGACGGACCGCGAATTTGTCGCTTTCCTCGGTGGTCGGGATATCTTCGTGATTGTGGTCATTCTGATCCACATTTTCCTGCGCGTCATGCCACAGCTGATGCGCGATCTGCTTGCTTTCGGCTTCGACCAGAGAGGGGGGAAGGTCGAAATTCACTGTGGAATCAAGTGCATCCAGCAGTCCGCGCTTCAGGATCGCGCGCGAGGCCTGACCGTATTCCGCCTCCAGCCGCTCGGCGATCTGGGTTTTGAGCGTTGCCAGATCCTCGACGCCGAATTGCTTGGCCAGATCGTCATCGATCTTGCCCTCGCCCGGCGCTTTAACGGCCTTGATCGTGCAATCAAACGTGGCTTCCTTGCCCGCCAGATGCTCGGCCCCGTATTCTTCGGGGAAGCTGACAGTCACAGTCTTTTCCTCACCGGCTTTCACGCCGACAAGCTGCTCTTCAAAGCCGGGAATGAACTGGCCCGAGCCCAGCACCAGCGGAAAATCTTCGGCAGCACCCCCGTCAAACGGCTCGCCATCGATCTTGCCCAGGAAATCCATCGTGACCTGATCGCCATCTTCCGCAGCGCCGTCCTTGTCATCGAAATTCTGCGCATTCTTGGCGAGGTTTTCGAGCGCGTCGTCAACAGCGGCATCATCAGCCTTGACCACCAGTTTTTCGAGCGAAATGCCCGAGAAATCAGGGGTTTCAATCGTGGGCAGCGCCTCGTAGTTCAGCGCGACGACGACATCATCGCCTTCTTTCCAGTCTTCATTGGTCATCTTGACATCGGGCTGCAGCGCCGGGCGGTCACCGCTTTCTTCGAAATGCTTGTTCATCGCGCCGTCAACCGCGTCCTGCATCGCCTCGCCGAGCAGACGTTCGCCGAACTGCTTTTTCAGAAGCGCCATCGGCACCTTGCCCTTGCGAAAGCCTTTCATCTCGATCTCGGGCTGGGCCTCGACCAGTTTTTCATCGACTTTCGCAGCCAGTTCGGCGGCGGTCACGGTGATCGTGTAACCGCGCTTCAGGCCCTCGTTCAGGGTTTCGGTGACTTGCATGAGCATCCTCGCATGTATGACAGGCCGCACGAGGGCGGCCTGAATGAATCTGCGCCTTCCTAGTGTGCGCAGGCCACAGGATCAACCCTGATTCTGGGCTGTCAAATCCCCGCGCTGCGGCGTTTCGACCCTTTCCCTGCAGCAAATTCCTGCGCATTGTGGCCGCAACGCTGACCAGAGGTTTCATGCGCATCCCGGTTGCCATACTCGCCCTTGTCCTGATGGCCCTGTCCATCTTCATGCTGGAGCGCGACCGCGCCCGTGTGACTGTCGCCCCGCTGGTGGTCGAGGGCGGCACCCCTGCGACACTCTATCTCCGCCCCGGTGATGCCCCGGCCCCGGCGGTCGTCATCGCGCATGGGTTCGCCGGGTCGCGGCAGTTGATGGAGCCCTTCGCGCTGGCGCTCGCCCAGTCGGGCTATGTCGTGGCGAGTTTCGATTTCGAGGGCCATGGCCGCAACCCCCGCCCCATGTCGGGCGATGTGGACGCCATCGAGGGCACGACACAGCTGCTGATGCAGGAAACGGGTCGTGTCGCGCAGGCCGCGCTTGCCCATCCGCGCGCTGATGGGCGGCTGGCCTATCTGGGGCATTCGATGGCGTCGGATATCGTGGTGCGCCAGAGCATGGACGCCCCGCCCGGCGATGCGGTGATCGGCGTGTCGATGTTCAGCCTCGCGGTGACCGGGGACGCCCCGCAGAACCTGCTGGTGATCACCGGGGCATGGGAAGGTATGTTGGCAGAGGCCGCGCTTGATGCCCTGCAACTGGCCGACCCACAGGCGCAGATCGGCCAGACAATCGGCGATCCGGGCGCGGGCACCGGACGGCGGGCGGTTCTGGCCCCGAATGTCGAGCATGTGGGCGTGCTGTATTCCACGGTTTCGCTGGCTGAGGCGCGCGACTGGCTGGACGCAGTGTTCGGGCGCGAAAGTGACGCGCCGATCCCGTGGCGCGGGGGCTGGATCATGCTGCTGCTGGTGGCGACCTGCGCGCTGGGCTGGCCTCTGGCGCGCGCGCTGCCTGCCGGGGCACCGGTCCGGCCCGACGCGCTGCCGAACCGGACCTTTCTGATCGCGGCACTTGCCCCGGCCCTGCTGGTGCCGCTCGCGCTTGCGCCTTTCGATATCCGGCTGCTGCCAGTGCTGGTCGCGGATTATCTGGCGCTGCATCTGGGGCTTTACGGGCTGGTGACCCTGGGTCTGCTGGCATGGTGGGGGCAATTGCGCAATCAGTTCCCGTGGCGCGTGCCCACTGTCGCGCTGGCCGTGGCAGTTTTCGGGATTGTCGTGCTGGGCGGCGTGCTGGATCGCTATGTCGCGTCCTTCTTCCCCCATGCGGGCCGCGTGACGATCATTGCCGCGCTGGCGCTTGGCGCAGTGCCCTTCCTGCTGGGCGACGGGTTACTGACCCAGGGCGGACGCGCGGCGCTCTGGCGGGTGCTGGTGGTGCGGCTGGGGTTTCTCGCCTCGCTCGGGCTGGCCGTGGCGCTGAATTTCGCGCAACTGTTCTTCCTGCTGATCATCCTGCCGGTGATCGTGCTGTTTTTCCTGCTTTTCGGCACGCTTTCGGGCTGGGTCGGGCGGCGCACCGGGCTGCCCGCTGCAGGCGGGATCGGGCTGGGGCTGGTGCTGGCCTGGGCGCTGGGGGTGACCTTCCCGATGTTTGGCACATAACCCGTCTGCAAGGAGCGCGCGCATGACGATCTATGTCGATGCCGATGCCTGCCCGGTCAAGGCCGAGGTCGCGCGCGTCGGCACCCGCCACCGGGTGGCGATGATGATTGTGTCGAATGGGGGGATCCGCCCCTCGTCCAATCCGCTGATTCAGACGGTGATCGTGCCCGAAGGCCCGGATGTCGCCGATGACTGGATCGCCGCGCGCGCCGGGCCGGGCGATATCGTGATTACAAGTGACATCCCGCTCGCGCATCGCTGTGTCACGGCAGGCGCGCAGGTGCTGAAACCTACAGGTGAGGCCCTGACGCCCGAGAATATCGGCGCAGCGCTGGCGACGCGTGATCTGATGGCCGATCTGCGCGCGGCAGACCCGTTTCGACAGGGCGGCGGCAAAAGCTTCTCGAAAGCGGACCGGTCGCGCTTTCTGGATGCGCTGGAACGGGCCCTGCGCCGGGTCAGGTGAGTCCTGGCTCGCAAGGGCTGGCAATCCGACCTTCGCCGGTCGAGCCATTCCTGACGGTCATGCCGGACGGTTGCAGCGGGCAACGCCATCGGGCCTAGGAACAGGAGACATGCGCCCGATTTGGAGCGCAGACATATGCCTGAGAAGAGAATGGCGCGCCCGAAAGGATTCGAACCTCTGACCCCCAGATTCGTAGTCTGGTGCTCTATCCAGCTGAGCTACGGGCGCGTTGAGGGCCACATATCGCCCTGCTCGCGGCATTGCAAGGGGGGTTTCACGCCCCGAGTGAACTTAATGCAACAAAACCGCTACTCAGCCGCCGGAAGCCAGATACGGAACTCGGTGCCGTCCTGATCGCTGCGGATCAGGTCCAGCCTGCCGCCATGCCCGCGCACCAGCTCTGCCGCAATCGCCAGACCCAGACCGACCCCGCCCTTGCGCGCACCGCCCTGAAACGCCTCGAACAGATGTTCGCGCGCTTTGGCGGGCAGGCCGGGGCCGGTGTCGCCGATGCGGATCGCAATGCCTTTCTGCGAGTCATGCATGGCGGGTTTGGCAAGAATCTCGATGACACCGGGCTGCTTTGTTGCTTCTATCGCCTGCCGGGCATTGCGCACCAGATTGCTGAGCACGCGAAAAATCTGCTCGCCATCGGCACGCAGGACCAGATCCTTGCCGAGATCGGTCAGGAAGGTGACCTCGGCCCCCTCGGCCACCGCGAGTTTCTCGCTCTCGACCACATCCTCGATCACCGCCGCCAGACGCAGCGGCGCAAGTTTCGGCGGCGGCTCTTCGGCCTTGCCGAAAGCCAGCGTCGATTCGCACAGATTGATCGCGCGCGACAGCGACCCCACCAGCTTGGGGGCGGCGCGTTTCACACTGGGATCGTCGCTCATCTCCATCCGGTCGGCCAGCATCGAGGCTGTTGTCAGCATGTTGCGCAGGTCATGGCTGATCCGCGCGACCGACCCACCCAACTGCGCCAGACGGTCCTTCTGGCGCAAGAGGCCGGTCAGGTCGGTCTGCATCCGGTTCAGGGCTTCTTCGGCTTCGCGCAATTCGCGGATGCTGGAATTCGGAGTCAGGATACGCGTCGCGTCCTGCGGCGATTCGGCGTAATCCTGCATGGAGCGGATCACCCGCTGCATAGGTGCCACGACAAAGAAACGGATCGACAGGTAGAGCAGCAGGGCCGTGACCCCGGAAATCACCAGCGACAGCAGCAGGATCCGTTTCCCGTATTCCCAGAGTTCCTGTTGCAGCCGCCCGGTATCAAGCGTGATCTCGATCAGCAAACCGGCTTCGCGGACCGGATCGCCGATAACGCGGATGATACGCGGCTCGCTGCGGCGCATTTCGTCCAGCGCATCACGCATAAGCGCAAACAGGCCCGCCCCGCGCAGATCATAGGTCGCCTCGATCTGTGAGGGAATCGGCGAGGACAGAATCAGCTCGCGCACCGCATCGCGGCGCAGCACCACATTGAACACATCGGCGTTTTCCAGCAACTCGCCTGCCAGTTCGCCCGCGATGGACCCGTCAGAGGCCAGAAGCGCCAGCGACGCGATCTGCGCACGCTCCAGTCGCGCGAGCAGATAATCTTCGCGGTAGCGCGCCACCGAGGGCACGAAGATAAGGATCTCTGCCAGCATCACGAAGATGACGACAAGCCAGAGAAACCGCGCTGACAGACTGCTCGAAATCATGCCCCAACCTAGCTTGCGCAGGTCAGGGTAGCCACCTCTGAACCAGCCTTACTGCGCGCTTCACATTCATGTTATCAAACAGTCTGGGCGAGAAATAGGCCCCTGCTGCGCGTTTGCCGATTTCCGCCAATGTCGGATAGGGCAACACAGTTCCGGCAATGGCACTCAACTTGAGATTGCTTGCCATGGCCAGCGCATAAGGCGCGATCAGTTCGCCTGCCTGCGCGCCGACGACCGTCACACCGACAGGACGCCCGCGCGCGGCAATGAGCGTCAGGAATCCCTCGGTGCGTCCCTCGGCCTGGGCGCGGTCAATCTGGTCATAGCCGATCCGGTGCACAGAAACGCCAGCACCGAATTTCTTGCGGGCCTCTGCCTCGGACAGGCCGATCTGCGCCAGCTCTGGATCGGTATAGGTCACATGCGGGATATGGTCATGGCGCGCTTTCGCGGGCAGGCCGAACAGGATCGCGCGGATCACGACACCCGCATGATAGCCCGCAAGATGGGTAAACTGCCCCTGCCCTGCGGCATCGCCGATGGCATAGACGCGTTTGTTGCTGCTGCGCAGACCCGCATCAACCTTCACCCCGGCGCGGTCCGCCTTCACCCCGGCGCGGTCCAGATCGAGTTTTTCGAGATTCGGCACCCGCCCCACCGCGACCAGCAAATGCGTGCCCGCGAAGATCGTGCCGCCCCTGACCTGCACTTCCAGCGCGCCCGGATGCCCGCCGATGCGCTCGACCTGCGCGTCCTCGACGATCTCGACGCCCTCGCTGCGCAACTGTTCGAGCACCACAGCGGCGGCCTCGGGGTCATCACGTCCCAGCGCCTTGGTCCCTTCGATCACTGTCACGCGCGCGCCCAACCGCCGATGCGCCTGCGCCATTTCAAGCCCGATGGGACCGGCACCGATGATCAGCAGATGGCCGGGGCGCTCAGCCTGGTCGAAGAGCGTCTCATTGGTCATGTAAGGGACATCCGCCAGCCCCGGAATCGGCGGCACCATCGCGCGCGAGCCCGTGGCGATGACGAAGCGGCGGGCAGTGATGGTCTGGCCTGCGACCTCGATTTCGGTGGGCGAGATGAACCGCGCAAAGCCCTGAATGACCTGCACGCCCAGCCCCTCGAAACGCTCGACCGAATCATGCGGCTCAATCGTGGCGATAGTGGCTTTCACATGCGCCATCGCAGCTTTGAAATCCGCTTGCGTCGGATCGCCCCCACGCGCATGGACCCTTTTCGCCTGTGCCAGCAGCGCTTTCGAGGGCACACAGCCGTAGTTCAGACAATCCCCGCCCATCTTGTGCCCTTCCACCAGCACGACACGCGCGCCCATCTGCACAGCGCCAGCCGCGACTGATAGACCGCCCGAGCCACCCCCGATCACGCAGATATCAGTCTTGATGCGGGTCATGGCTGGCCCTCCTTGCGGCGAAACTGTTTGAGGATCACCGGCAGCAGCGACAGCGCGGCAAGACCCAGCAGCGGGCCAATGATATGCGGCTCGAAGATGATGCCCAGATCGGGGGTTTCATCGCGGGCAAAGACCTCTCCCAGACCTGCGCCGACCCATGTATAGATCGCGCCCCCCGGCATGATCCCGAAAAACGTGGTGGCCGCAAAGACCTGCAGACGCACCCCGATCAGCGCCGGGATGACATTCATGACGAAGAACGGCAGCACAGGCATCAGACGCAGCGAGAAAAGCACCGGCACTTCATTGGCGCGGATTGCTTCTGTGATCTGCTTGATGCGCCCGTCACTGGCGTCGATCTTCGCCGACATCGCCCGCCCGAACCCTGCGCGCACCGCCATGAAGATCGCGACCGCGCCAATTGTGGCAGCCACGATATTGAACAGCGCACCGGGAAAGACGCCGAACAGGAAGCCGCCGGTGAGCGTGGCGGCCGTCGCCCCTGGCAGGGAAAACGCAACAATGGCGATATAGGCCGCGACAAAGGCCAGCGCAGTCAAAAGGTAATGCGAGTCGCGAAAGGCAATGAGCGCCGCACGATTATCGCGCAGGGATTCGAACGTCAGGAAATCGCGCAGGGTGATCGCGCCCAGGATGGCGACAAGCGCGATGACGATAACGGGCAGGCGCTGGCGCCAGCGTGTTGCTCTGTCTGCTGTGTCGTGATGGTCCAAGGAAACCTCTGCTTTGTCATCTTCATCGGACCTTACGCCGGGAATGGCCAGTTGTTTCAGCTGTTTCAACCTGTTCACATGGGCTTGATCCGGCGGCAGGTGCAGCGACAGGTTTTTCTGCCTCTGTTCCCGCACAGTCGCGCGAAACCGGGAATTGCGAATTGACTTGCGCGCAGGAGGCAGGTAAGCGGCGGGCTTGAAATGACAAGGCGGCCGAATCCGGCAGGATGCGTGCACGCCCGAATGTAAGGAAACGGAGCGATGAAACGCACCTATCAGCCCAGCAACCTGGTCCGCAAGCGCCGCCATGGTTTCCGCGCACGTATGGCCACCAAGGCCGGTCGCAAGATTGTGAACGCGCGTCGTCGTATCGGCCGCAAGAACCTGTCGGCTTGAGCGCGATGGCCTGCAATCGCGGGCCAGAGGGAAGCGAGATGACACCGCCGGGGGCAGATGTGGCAAGGCAAGACGCCGAGGCCACAAACGCCCCGGCGGTTTTGTCATGCGCGATGCCTGTGACGCTACAGAACCGCACGGATTTCCTGCGCGCGGCCAAAGCGCGGCGGGTGCCCTGCCCGGCCTTTCTGCTGCAGGCCCGCGCGCGCGATATTGCAGAAACAGCCTGCGGCGCACGGATTGGCTATACCTGCTCGAAGAAAGTCGGCAATGCGGTCACACGCAACCGCGCCAAGCGCCGGTTGCGCGCAGTGGCGCGGGCCGTGCTGCCGGGGGCTGCGCGCGAAGGCTGGGATTACGTATTGATCGGGCGCCCCGGCGCGACGGTCAGCCATGATTTCAAGGCCATGTGCGCGGATCTGGAACGCGCTTTGCGCAAGCTGCACGGGGGCGGAAAATGAAACCCGGAGCATGGCTTCTCGCGCTGCCTGTACGGTTCTACCGGATCGTGTTCAGCCCCTGGGTCGGGTTCAACTGCCGCTATCAGCCGACCTGTTCAGCCTATGCTCTGGAAGCGCTGGAACGGCATGGCGCGATCAAGGGCGGCTGGCTTGCGGCGCGGCGGATCGGGCGCTGTCATCCCTGGGGGCATTCGGGTTATGATCCTGTGCCGGGCGCTGACCCGGCCCATGACGCGCAGTGCTGCAGAAAAGACCAACGCGATGCTTGATGACACAGACCTGCCCCTGATCCTGCAAAATGCCCCGGACACAACCGAATTCCGCAAGCTGCGCAAGCGCATCATCCGCGAAACCCGCGCGGTGATCGACCAATATGGTATGGTCGAGCCGGGCGCGCGCTGGCTGGTGTGCCTCTCGGGCGGCAAGGACAGCTATACGCTGCTCGCGGCCCTGATCGAGCTGCAATGGCGCGGGTTGTTGCCGGTTGAATTGCTGGCCTGCAATCTGGATCAGGGGCAGCCGGGTTTCCCTGCGACAGTGCTGCCCGAGTTTCTGACGAAGATGGCGGTGCCGCACCGGATCGAATATCAGGACACCTATTCGATTGTCATGGACAAGGTGCCGCAGGGCCGGACCTATTGCGCGCTGTGCTCGCGACTGCGGCGCGGGAACCTGTATCGCATCGCGCGCGAGGAAGGCTGCAGCGCCGTGGTGCTAGGCCATCACCGCGATGACCTGCTGGAAACCTTCTTCATGAACCTGTTCCATGGCGGGCGGCTGGCCACGATGCCGCCGAAGCTGGTGAACGAGGAAGGCGATCTGTTCGTCTACCGCCCGCTGGCTTTCGTGGCCGAGGAGGATTGCGACCGTTTCGCCAAAGCCATGAACTACCCGATCATTCCCTGTGACCTCTGCGGATCGCAGGACGGGTTGCAGCGGATGCAGGTCAAGGCGCTGCTGAACGAATGGGAAAGGCGCAGCCCCGGACGGCGCAATGTGATGTTTCGCGCGCTGATGAATGTGCGGCCCTCGCATCTGCCCGACCCGGCGCTGTTCGATTTTCTAAGCCTGAGCACCGATGCCGTCGCAGAGCAGGCCAAACCTGTGCCAGGGTCAACGGGCTGCTGAAACGATCCGACCTCGCCAATGACGGAAACCGTCACGCACCCTCGGCACCAGAAGGCCGGCGGCACAGATGCACGGGACCGACATAACTCACGGATCGCAAGGTTTTCCAGCACTCATGGCATCCGCCCATGTTCAAGACCGATATCAGGCTGGAAACCCGCTATGATCTGGCACTCGTTCGACGGGGCAAACATGGGCAAACATGGGCAAACAT
>SKRP01000072.1 GCA_007118445.1 Natronohydrobacter sp. | reverse complement strand
GCGATCATGATTTCAGCGCTGGTCGTGTCGAACATGGTGGCGCTCAGACGCAGGCGGGTCAGGCCCGCCGCAGGCGGATGACCACATCGACGCGGCTGATCTCGGCACCTTCGGGCGGATCGGGCAGGCGCGCGAAGGCAACCTCGCCCGAGGGGGCATCGGTCAGATCCTGCGTGTCTTCCCAGAAGTAATGGGGGTGATCCTCGACGCAGGTGTCGAAATAGGAGCGCGTGGCGTCCACGGTGATTTCGTTCATCAGCCCGGCGTCGCAAAAGGCGCGCAGCGTGTTGTAGACGGTCGCCAGCGAGACCGATTCGCCGCTGGACTTCGCGGCCATGAACAGCCCTTCGGCTGTGACATGACGGTTCTGCCCGTCGCCCACCAGAAGTGTGGCCAGCGCGATGCGCTGTCGCGTGGGGCGAAGATCGGCGCGGGAAAGCCATGCGGCGGCCCGGTCATGGGCGATGCTGTCGAGGGCGGCAAAAGTCTGTGTCATGGTTCACATATAAAGCGCGATTGTAACAGTTTTCAATGAGAATCCCTTGCAACAGGCATTGCGGGGCTGGGCGGCGTGGCTTGTCAGCAAGTTTGCCACAGTGCTAGAGGGGGAAAACCCCTGATGGAGTATCGCATGTCTGACTTTCCCACATCCTTTGACAAAGAGGGCCTGCTGGCCTGCGCGCGCGGTGAATTGTTCGGCCCCGGCAATGCGCAACTGCCCGCGCCGCCGATGCTGATGATGGACCGGATCACAGAGGTTTCCGGAGATGGGGGGCTGCACGGCAAAGGCCATATCGTCGCCGAGTTCGATATCACGCCTGATCTGTGGTTTTTCGAGTGCCATTTTCCGGGCAACCCGATCATGCCGGGCTGTCTGGGCCTCGATGGGTTGTGGCAATTGACTGGCTTCAATCTGGGCTGGCGTGGCTGGCAGGGGCGCGGCTATGCTTTGGGCGTGGGCGAGGTCAAGTTGACGGGGATGGTGCGACCGGAACGCAAGATGCTGACCTACAAGGTGGATTTCACCAAGGCGGTGCAGACGCGGCGGCTGACCATGGGTGTTGCTGACGGGATCGTCGAGGCCGATGGCGAGGTGATCTATATCGTCAAGGATATGAAGGTCGCACTGTCGGACGCGTGAGGTGATGTAGGGTGCGTGCCGCGCACGCACCCTACCAGAGCCGTGATCTCAGCCGATGATTGCGTTCAGCGTTGTCGAGGGGCGCATGACCGCAGCGGTCTTGGCCGCATCCCCGTGGTAATACCCGCCCAGATCGACGCTCTTGCCACGATCCGCGTGCAACTCGGCGAGGATCTGCGCTTCCTTTTCGGCCAGGGCTTGCGCGATGGGCGCGAAATGCGCGGCCAGATCAGCATCCTCGGTCTGCGCGGCCAGCGCTTCGGCCCAGTAACGGGCAAACCAGTAATGGCTGTCTCGATTGTCAGGCTGGCCGGGCTTGCGCTGCGGCGAGCGGTCATTGTCGAGATAGCCCTGTGTTGCCGCGTCAGTCGCGGTGCCAAGGATGCGCGCCTTGGGGTTGTCGCGTGCTTCTGCCAGAAAGCGGAAGCTTTCGCCCAGCGCGCAGAATTCTCCCAGGCTGTCCCAACGCAGATGGTTTTCTTCCTGCAATTGCTGCACATGTTTCGGGGCCGATCCGCCAGCGCCGGTTTCAAACAAGCCGCCGCCATTCATCAGCTTGACGATGGACAGCATCTTGGCGCTGGTGGCCAGTTCCAGGATCGGGAACAGATCGGTCAGATAGTCGCGCAGCACATTGCCCGTGATGGCGATGGTGTTTTCGCCTTTGGTGATCGTCTCCAGCGAGGCGCGGGTCGCGTCGCGCGGCGACATGATCTCGAACTTGTCTGTAACGCCCTTCGCCTCAAGAGCGGGTTTGACATAGGCGATCAGCTCTGCGTCATGGGCACGGTTTTCATCCAGCCAGAAAACCGCCCGATAACCGGTCGCAGCCTGCCGGTCGATGGCCAGTTGCACCCAATCCTCAATTGGCGCTTTGCGGGTGGAAGCGGAACGCCAGATATCGCCGGCCTCGACCTTGTGTTCATGGATCACAGTGCCATCTTCCAGCACCATGCGCACGGTCCCGTCATGCGGGATCTCGAATGTGGTCGGGTGGCTGCCATATTCTTCGGCCTTCTGCGCCATCAGGCCGATATTCTGCACAGTTCCGGCGGTTGCAGGGTCAAGCGCGCCATTGGCTTTGAAGTATTTGATGGTCTCGTCATAGACGGGCGCATAGGAATTGTCGGGGATGACGCAATTCGTGTCATGCTCTTCCCCGTCCGGCCCCCAGCCCTTGCCGCCGCCACGGATCAGCGCAGGCATCGACGCGTCGATGATCACATCTGACGGCACATGCAGATTGGTGATGCCCTTGTCGGAATTCACCATATACATCGGCGGGCGTTCTGCCCGCACCGCATCAATCGCCGCCATGATCCCGGCATCATCCTTGACGCGGGCCAGCAGGTCGCCAAGACCGGAATTGGGATCCACGCCCATCGCGGCCAGCTTGTCGGCATGTTGCTCGAAAACAGGCTTGAGCCAGGCCTTGACCGCATGGCCGAAGATGATCGGATCCGAGACCTTCATCATCGTGGCCTTCATATGCAGCGAAAACAGCGTGCCCTTTGCCTTGGTGCGGTCAATTTCGGCATCAAGAAACGCGGCCAGCGCCTTGGCTGACATGAAAGTGGCATCGACCACAGTGCCAGCAGGATAGGAGAGGCCATCTTTCAGCACAGTCTCGGTGCCGTCCGCACTGGTCAGCACGATCTTTGCCTTGACCGCATCTTTCAGCGTGACGGATTTTTCGTTCGAGAAGAAATCGCCGCCAGTCATCGAGGAAACCTCGGTCTTGCTGTCAGAGGTCCATTTGCCCATGCGATGCGGGTTGGATTGTGCGAAATTCTTGACAGCTGTCGCGGCGCGGCGGTCGGAATTGCCTTCGCGCAGGACCGGGTTCACTGCCGAGCCCTTGATCGCATCATAGCGCGCGCGGACCTTCTTTTCATCGTCTGTGGTCGGCGTTTCAGGGTAGTCTGGAAGCGCATAGCCCTGCGATTGCAATTCCTTGATGGCTGCGACCAGCTGCGGCACCGAAGCCGAGATATTGGGCAGCTTGATGACATTGGCGTCGGGTGTTTTCACCAAGTCGCCCAGTTCCGCCAGATCGTCGTTGAGCCGCTGGTCTTTGCTCAGATATTCGGGGAAGGCGGAAATGATGCGGCCCGCCAGCGAGATATCGCGCGTGCCGACGTTGATCCCGGCGGCGCTGGCGAAGCTCTGGATGATCGGCAGGAACGCAGCCGAGGCCAGCTCGGGCGCTTCGTCGACCTTGGTATAGATGATATCGGGAATGGTTTTGTCAGTCATGGCGCAAGTCCCCTTGGTGAATTCGCGCGCACCATAGGGGGATTTTGTGTCCGCGTAAACAGTGCACAATGGTATACAATCAAATTTCTTGCAGATGTGAAGCTGTCGGACTTCCCTGCGCGCGGGTGTCTTGTAGGGTGCGTGCTCAGCACGCACCCTACATCACGGTAGTCGCGCAGCCCTGTTCAGAGACTTGCATCCAGCGCAGCCAGGATCGCATCGCCCATGCCCGAAGTCGATACTGGTGCGCCGCCTTCTGGCCCCATCAGATCCGCCGTGCGCAAGCCGTCCGCCAGCACGCGCTCGACCGCGCTCTCCAGACGCGTGGCCTCATCGCCCTGATCGAAGCTGTAACGCAGCGCCATCGCGAAGCTGAGGATACAGGCAATCGGGTTCGCCTTGCCTTGCCCTGCGATATCGGGGGCAGAGCCGTGCACTGGCTCATAGAGCGCTTTCGGGCGGCCATTGGCCATGGGTGCCCCCAGACTGGCCGAAGGCAGCATCCCAAGCGAGCCTGTCAGCATTGCAGCCAGATCCGACAGCAGGTCGCCGAACAGGTTGTCTGTCACGATCACGTCGAATTGCTTGGGCCAGCGCGTCAATTGCATGGCACCGGCATCCGCATACATATGGCTGAGTTCGACCTCGGGATATTCCTTCGACACCTCGGTCACGACCTCGCGCCACAGAATGCCCGATTCCATGACATTGGCCTTTTCCATCGAGCACAGTTTCTTGTCGCGCTTCATCGCCAGATCAAAGGCTGACTTCGCCACGCGAGCGATTTCGGATTCGGTGTAACGCTGCGTGTTGATGCCCACGCGCTCATTGCCTTCCTCGAAAATCCCGCGCGGCTCGCCGAAATAGACGCCCGAGGTCAGTTCGCGCACGATCATGATATCGAGGCCCGCGACCACATCCTTCTTGAGCGAAGAAAAATCCGCCAGCGCATCAAAACACTGCGCCGGGCGCAGGTTCGAGAACAGATCCATCTCCTTGCGCAGCCGGAGCAGCCCACGCTCGGGCTTTACGCTGAAATCCAGATCATCATATTGTGGCCCACCGACTGCGCCCAGCAACACGGCATCGGCCGCTTGCGCGCGCGCCATCGTGTCATCATGCAGCGGTGTGCCGTGCTTGTCATAGGCGCAGCCACCGACCAGATCCTCGCTCACGTCAAACACCAGCCCACGCCTTGACCCGAACCAGTCGATGATGCGGCGCACCTCGGCCATGACTTCGGGGCCGATGCCGTCGCCGGGCAGGATGAGCAGGGAAGGGTTGGTCATGACATGTCCTTATGTTTTGGGTCGCGCCATTCGCTAGACGCTGGGTGAAATCGCGTCAAGGCAATGCAGGCTGTTTGGTGCGGGGTCAAACCCGTGTTACACTTGCCCCACAGGGAGTCCGAAGAGGAGGAAATTATGCCAAAGCATGTGATCGACCGCCCAAAGGCGCAGCCCTCTGCGATGTTGTCGCGTTTTGCCAAGATCGACCGCGCGCAGTATCCCCATGTCAGCGTGAAGGCGCTGGTGGCGCGACCATTGGACAGAAAGCACACCAGATTGCCCGCTTTTTCCCGCATATCCCGCGGGATCAGCACCTGAGCCTTTGCGCTGGACTGAAATCTGTGATTCCCTGTGCGTGGAAACGTCGCGCAGGGGTCAGGCTTGGCGGGAACAGATTCGTTTGATGCCGTCGTGATCGGCCGCAATGAAGGGCAGCGGCTCGGCGCTGCCTTGCGCGCTGTGATCGGCCACGCCCGCTGCGTTGTCTATGTTGACAGCGGATCGCGCGATGACAGCGTTACGCAGGCGCAGGCGCTGGGCGTTCAGGTTCTGGAACTGGACCCGGCGCAACCCTTCTCGGCGGCGCGGGCGCGGAACGAAGGCTTTGCCGCGCTTGGCCCTGATCGTGCGGCTTTTGTGCAATTCATCGATGGCGATTGCATCCTGCAGCCGGACTGGCCGCAATCCGCGCTTGGCTTTATGGCCGCGCATCCCCGGGCCGGTCTGGTCTTCGGTCGCCAGTTCGAAGCGCGGCCCGATGCCTCGGTCTTTAATTTCCTGACCGATTGGGAATGGGACAAGCCGCTTGGCGCGACCAGTTTCTGCGCTGGCTGTCTGATGATCCGGGCTGAGGCGCTTGTGCAGATCGATGGCTATGATGCGAACCTGATCGCTGGCGAAGATGACGATATGTGCCTGCGCCTGCAGCAGGCCGGTTGGCAGACCTGGCGGATCGACGCTCCCATGACCGAACATGACGCAAGATTGCTGACCATCGGCCCATGGTGGCGGCGCATGATCCGGGCGGGCCACAGCTATGGTGCACTCGGGGTCAAACACGGAGCAGTGGCACGCGCGCAGCGCTTGCGGGCGTTGCTCTGGGGCGGGGTGATGCCGTTTCTTGCCCTGTGCGGTCTGATTTTCTGGTTGCCGCTCTTTTTCGGTGCTGCCGCGCTGATGGGGCTGTCCCTTGCACGGCAGACCTGGCGATTCACGCGGTTGCAGCTTGACGCTGATCGCGCGCTGATCGTGGCGGCGACGCTCATGCTGGGCAAGGCTGCGGAATTACACGGGCTGGCGCTGTTCTGGTGGCGCCGTCTGCGTGGGCAGCGGACCAGGTTGATCGAATACAAGTGAGTGCAGGGTCAGCCGCGCACGACATAGACCGATTGTTTGGCATGGCGCACAATCCGCGCGGCATTGGGGCCAAGCAGGTAATCCGCGGCCTCGGGGCGGTGCGCAGCCAGGATGATCACATCGACTTCCAGCTTGTCGGCGGCGCGCAGGATTTCGTCATAGATATTGCCATGCAGCACATGCGGATGCACCTCGATCGCGCCGGGCACATTCTGGCGCACCCAGGCGCGCAGGGCCTCGCCGAACTGGTGCAGGGCGGTCTGCTCGAACCCGGCCTGAAAGAAGGTGCCGACCATCGACAGGCCGAAATCGGGCAGCACGCTCACAACATGCAATTCGCCACCCTGCGCCAGCATGGTCTGCGCTTCGGCCATCGGCTTGATCCAGGAGGCAGGGGCGTTCAGGTCGATGGGCAACAGGATCTTTTTGGCCATGGCAGGATCGCTTTCGGTTGGGGTTGCGTGGCTCTGATACGGTCGTTCTCGCGACCGCAAGGGTCGCCAAGTCTGACAGGGCAGGATTGGACATGGCTTGGCTCATGAAATCAAGTCCAAAGCAGACAGCCTGTGCCGACTGCGCGATTTGCGGTTTTCTGCGCCCGCCATCGCGCGTATGCTCCGGGCGACGCAGAGCGGGCCAGTATCGTGAACAAACCTATCCTTGAGCGAATTGAAGCGCAGGGGCTGCGCATGACAGACCAGCGGCGCACCATCGCGAAGGTGATCGAGGCCGCGAGTGATCATCCCGATGTCGAGGAGCTGCACGCCCGCGCAAATGCTCTGGACCCGCGTATTTCGCTGGCCACGGTCTACCGCACAGTGAAACTGTTACAGGAGGCCGGGATTCTGGAGCGGCTGGAATTCGGCGATGGCCGCGCGCGGTTCGAAGACAGTGAACGCGCGCATCACGACCACCTGATCGATCTGGAAACCGGCGATGTGATCGAATTCTGCGACCCGGAAATCGAGGCCCTGCAGGAACGCATCGCGCGGCGGCTGGGCTACCGGCTGGAGGGGCACCGGCTGGAGCTTCTGGGCCGCAAGATCCGGTCCTGACCGCGCGCACAGGGCCGCAGGGCAGGCTATCCCTGCGCGCTATCTTTTACCGGCTCCTCGGCCAGCGGTTCGGCCGGGGTCGGGTCGGGCTCTGGCAGCGCAAGCAGTTTTGAATAATGCATGGCCAATTCTTCTGCCTGCGCATCCGCCGGACGCAGATCCGGTGCAGGATCGGGGGGCGCGCGGTATGCCTCTGGTGCTGCGTCAATCCGGGCCAGTAGCTCTGTGAGCGCGCCCGGTTCGCTGACCGCGACGACATGACCGTTCTTGCCGTCGGTCACATCGCCCCCGACCGCGCCGCGATCCGAGGCAATGACCCATGCGCCTGTCGCCAGCGCTTCGCGCGTGACCAGACCATAGGATTCCGGCCAGAGCGAGGGGGCGACAAGGATATCGATCTGCGCATAGAGCCGGGCCACTTCGGATTGCGGTACTTTCCCGCAGCGGATAACAGGTGTGGTGCCCCATGTCTCGCGGATCGTGCTGCCGGGTTTGAGTGCGTGATCGATGACCAGCAATTCGAGATTGCCGAAATCCTGTCCCAGAAGGGCTGCGCGCAACAGCGGCAGTCCCTTGTGGCGCTCGGTCCCGCCGAACAGTCCCAGACGGATACGGCCTTCGGGATGCGGGGTCCGGGTGACTGCGGGCAGGTCCGGGACACCATTTTCGCAGGTCAGCACATTGGGCAGATGACAGTCGCGATGCAGCTGCGCAAAGGGTTCGGACACGGCCAGCAGATGGCGCGCGCCGGCCAGTGACGGCCACAGGCTGCGGGCGCGCTGCGGGGTGGCGGGATCGTCCAGCGCTGCATAGTCATACAGGACCGGCTTGTCGGTTTCAGGGCCGAGCAGGAACTGATGCGGCGAAATCCACCAACCGTCATGCAGCGTGATCAGATAGGGGATTGCGCGTTTGCGGGTGGCATCAATGATCGCTGTTGTCAGGCGCTGGATGCAATGGAAATGCACCAGATCGGGTGCAAGACGTTCCAGAAGCTGGTTGAAAACCGGCTCCATCAACGGGTCGCGGGCGGTCATTTCGGTACCGCCCTGATCGGGCGTGCCGATGCCCCAGACCGGGACGCCATCCTCGATCCAGGATTGCAGGCTGTAGGCCGGCGCGCCCTCGACCGAACAGACGACCAGGATGTCGAAGCGCGCACCATGGCGGGCGCGCAGGCTGGCGATATTGTCGCGCACCACGCGGGTCGCGCCGCCGATGGCCTGTGGCGGGTAGAAGACATTGACGACCAGAAGCCGGGGCTTGCGGGGCTGCGCGGGGGCTGTGGCGCGGGTGAATATGTCGCGCAGATTCTGCCCCATGGCTGTCAGGCTGTAGCGGTCGAGCACATCCTCGCGGGCGGCCTCGCCGATCTGGCGGCGCAACTCGGGTCGCTCGATCAGGGCCGTGATATGGCGCTCGAAATCCGCGCTGTTGTCGCACAGGAACCCTGTGCGGCCCTCTGCGATGACATCCTCATGCGTGGCGGTCCGGCTGAGCACCGAAGGGATGGCGAAAAGCGCGGCTTCCAGCCATTTGATTTCGCTTTTCGTATCCGTGACCGGGCTGCGGGCCAGTACCGAGAGATTGATGTCGGCGGCAGAGACCATCAGGCAATATTGCTCGAAATCCCAGACCGGTGCCATGAAGCGGATCGCATCGCGTTCCGGGTCCAGATGGCGGAATGCACCGAAATCGCCGACCAGCCGCAGCTCGACGCGGCCCTTGTAGCGCCGCAAGATGCGGGCAAGCGCCGGTTCCAGCAGGTCGTGAAAATCCTCTTTATGCGCGCGGGTGCCGGAACCATAGAACAGCACCAGCGGCTGATCTGCCTTGCGCGGGGGCATGGCGTCGCGTGTGGCCCTGGCCGTGTAATGCAGGTCGGAAAGCGCATTGTGATGCTCAAACGCCTGCCCGCTGCGCACCAGCGGTGCCATCGCCTCGGCCAGGCTGCGGGTCGAGGCTATGGCAAAGTCGCACAGGCGCATGGCATGGGCATAGAGCGGGACACCACAGGCGATATCGCGATGTTGCCGTCTGGTGATCGTCCCGGCATAGGTATCAAGCGGTGGCGGAAAGGCCGTTGCATCGAAGACCAGATCATCGATTTCGTAGAAACTTGGCACATGTTGCGTTGCGCATTCGCAGATCGCGGCCATGATTTCGGGAAAGGCGGGCAGACGGAAAAAGATCGCGGCATCGAATTCGGGCAGGCGCGCGCGGAACTCGGCCAGCTGCTCGAACGGGTGGAAAACGCTCACCTGGAACCCGGCCATGCGCAATTGCTCGACCTTCTGGTCGATCCGGTAAAGCTTGCACTGATAGAGATCGACATTTCCGACCAGGGCAACATGGCGCACCGGGGTCGTGCGCGTGGGGATCGGGCCGTGACGCAACGGGGTTGCCAGCGCCAGCGTCGCGCGCAGGCGCGCCTGCGCGGTGCTCATGTCCGTGCGATCTGCATAGTCGCCGATGCTGGACCAGACCTGATGAAAAAGGGTCTCGGACAGGTTGCGGAACTTGCTGCGCTGCGCCTCGTCGCCGCCAAGCGCTGCGCGGGCGGTGGTCAGGGCCTGAATGGCCGGGGCGGGAAAGCCGCGCTCCATGGCCATTTCCGCAAGAGCGAGCAGATTCCAGACCCCGCCCCCCTGTTTCGGTCCGGGCAGGGCTGCGGATTGCACGCGCAGCTGAAACTCGGCACCAGGGCGACCCGCGCGACGCATCAGATCCGCCAGATGGTTCAGCCCGCGCTCAAGCTGGGGAAATTGCTCCAGCACTGTGCGATAGAGCCATTCGGCGTCATCGGTCTTGCCTGACACCGCCAGTGAATCGGCCAGATCGATCAGGGCGTCGGCTTCTTCCGGGGCGAGGTCATGCAGCGCGCCGATATTCAGCATCGGTTCGGTCAGGGCGCGGGTCAGCTGGTCCAGAGGCGGCGCGATATGGCCACCATGGAAGGCTTCGGCCTGCAGGCGCTCGATCAGACGCGGCGGCAAGGCCCTGCCGAAGAACTGGCGGGCCCAATGCGCGAGGTTGCAGGCCGCGCCGATCCGGGTGCCGCGGGTGAAGAAATGCCTCTCGATACGGCGGGCCAGGTCTGGCGGAAGGGATGATTTTCCGGCGCGAAACGCGGTCAGGTCGCCGAACGGGCAGTCGAGCTCTGCCGCCAGCACTGACAGCGCCGCCTGGGTCTGATCGGGCGCTGCAGCGAGATTGTTCCGCAGCGTCAGACAGGTCTGCAACCAGTGCTCGACATAGAAAGGCGCATCCACGGTCAGATCAGCATGCGGGCGCAGCCGCGCCTCGGGGGCTGTGGCGCAGAAATGCCGGATGCAGTCCAGCCGGTTGCGTGTAACCGGGGGCGTTCCGGCGCGCGTGGCGGCTGCATGGTAGTAATCGGGGTCGAACCAGCGTGTATAGAAGCCGCCATTCAGGCCATGCGCTTCCCAGAAACCATATTCTGTCAGGGTGATGTTGCGCCAGTCATACCCGGCCGCGAACAAGCGGCGCAGCATAGTGGTGGCATCGGCGGAGCTGCGCGCGCGCATGTCGTCGAACAGCGGTGCATAGAGCTGTCGGATATGGGCCGGATCAGGGCTTGGCTGGGTGCCGCTGCTGTTTTCCTCGATGCCGAATTCCAGATAATGGAAAGCGCCTTGAAGCGGTGTGTCAAGCAGGGCCGACATATTGGGGCGCATCTGCAGATAGGCCGACAGCACGAATCCGCCCTGCAACCATCCTGCACGCGGATGGGAGCGGATGATGGTTTCCAGCCCGGTGGTCGCGCTTTCGCGCCGCAGCCAGTCCAGCCAGCCCTGTCTGTCGCTGACATTCTGCAGCATCCGGCTTTCGGGATGGTTCAGGCCGCTGCCTTCGGGCCGGACCCGCCGCAATTCTGCCCGGCCATGGCGCAGATAATGCTGCGCCGCCTCTTGCGCTGTCGGGCAGGCGGCTGCGACATCGGGGTTCAGGGCGCGATACTGTTCCGGATCAAACCCCGGTGGCAGGGGCGTGCCCTCGGCTTGCAGCCGCCGGACGCGCTGGCTTAAACCCTTCAGCAAATGCCCTGATCTCATCATTGTCACCTTCTGCGGCAGGCCCGATGCGGCCTTGGCAAAAATGTCGCTCCCCGATCGGCTGCGTCTGAGCCGGCCCCCTGTACCTGGTCAAGAATACCCTGATCAAATCTGAACAGCATACGTCTTGCCTGTGCGCCGGAAACAAGTCAACCGCTTCCTCAACGCAGGTTTCAGATCAGCCCCAGAGCGGCACCCGCTGCCACGAAAATGGCCGCATTGCCCAGACAGGCACCGAAAGGCAGGCGCACCCGGCGGCGCAGGTTACGGCCCCGGCGCAGCGCGCGCATCAGGCCCAGCGCCAGCCCGCTCAAGCCCGCGATCAGCGTCACCAGCGCCAGCCCCTGCCAGCCAGCCAGCGGGACGATCATGGCACCCAGCCCGGCCATCAGCCGGATATCGCCAGCCCCCATCCCGTCATGACCACGCCAGAGCCGGTAGGCGCGGGCCAGCGCCCAGAACATCCCGGCCCCGACCGCGCCCCCGGCCAATGCCTGCAGCACTCTGGCAGGGTCTGTCGGCCCGCCCGGGCCCTCGGGCCAGAAAGCTGCTGCGCAGGCCAGCGCGAACAGGCTGCCGGTCAGCAGGTCGGGCAAGCGATAGAATCGCAGATCGGACAGGATCAGTGCAAGCAGGCACCAGAAGAGCGCCGCCCCCCACAGCCCCAGCCCGGACCAGAGCGCCAGCCCGGCCAGCGCCAGCCCGGCCAGTTCGGCCTGCCAGAGCCGCGCCGGGATCGGCGCTGCGCAGCTTCTGCAGCGCCCGCGCAGGGCCAGCCAGGACAGGATCGGGATCAGCTCGAACCAGCGCAGAGGGGTCTGGCAGCTGTCGCAGCATGAGCGGGTCAGGGCCACGGGACGCCCGCGCGGCAGACGGTCCGCGAGCAGCGCTGCGAAAGACCCCATCGGTGCGCCGAGCGCGAGGATCAGCACAGCCCGGACAAGCTCGGCCTCTGGCGTCCCCATCGCGGCGCTCACAATAGCTTGTGCAGGTCCGCCTGCATCTCGACGCGGTTGTCGTGCTCTGCCGCTTCCGGTATCATCCGATGACTATTCCCGATTTCTCTGGTGACAGATTACACATATGCTTCGCGGACGTCCTCTCCTGACTGCTCCTGTTCCCCGGCGCAAGCCTGCGGCCGGGTTTTCGCTGATCGAATTGATGGTTGTGGTGGTGATCCTGTCGATCCTGGCCGTGGTGATCGTGCCGCGCGTGATCGACCGGCCCGATCAGGCGCGGGTGTCGCGCGCGCAGTCGGATATTGCCGCGCTCGAGGCCGCGCTTGCGCTCTACCGGCTGGACAACCGAAGCTACCCCACCACCGAACAGGGGCTGGACGCGCTGGTCGCGCGCCCCAGCCGCGCGCCGGTGCCGGAGAACTGGGCCGAGGGCGGCTATATCGCCCGCGTGCCCTCGGACCCGTGGGGGCGGGAATATCAGTATCTCTACCCTGGTGTGCAGGCCGATTACGATCTGTTCAGCTATGGTGCGGACGGGCGACCCGGCGGCAGCGGGGTCAATGCAGTGATCGGGAATTGGAACATCAACTGACAATGCAGCGCAGGGCAGCGGGCGCGCGTGGCTTCTCGCTGATCGAATTGATGGTGGTCGTCACCATCATGTCCGTGCTGACGCTGGGCGTGCTCTGGGGGACCGGCGCCACGCAGAGCCTGTCGCCCTCTGCGCGGGGCGCTGATCCGTCCCGTCAGGCGATGGCGTTTGAAAACTCTGTGGCCGAGGCGATCGACCTTGCGGCATTTACGCGCCAGCCGGTCGGGCTGCGCCCGCGCCCGCAGGGCTGGCAGGTGCTGCGCCGCAACCCCGAAGGCGTCTGGCTGCCGGCCGGGTCAGGCGTAACCGAGCTGCGCGACATGCAGCTTCTGTGGCAGATCGGCGGGCGCAGCCATCAGCCCGCGCCCGCGCCCGGCCCCGAGGACGCGCCTGCCATCCGGCTGCTCCCGGACGGGCGCAGCACGGCCTTCAGCCTGCGCCTGGTCCCGCAACAGGGCGGGCCGCGCCCCTGGCTGTGCATCGGTGACGGGCAGAGCCGACCCGCCTGTGACCCGGTATGAGCGCGCCTGCGAAAACGCCTGCGCGAAAGCGTGCGCCTGCCGGGATGACGCTTATCGAACTGGCGATTGCCATCACCATTCTGTCCGTGGCCAGCCTTGCTGCCTTTCGCAGCTTCGAGCAGGCCGGTCAGCAGGCGCAGGGCGTGCTGGCGCGCGGGCTGGCGCATCAGGTGGCGCTGAACCATGCCGCCGAGCTGCGCGCGCTGGGTCTGACTGATGGACGCGCGCTGCCGGACCAGCGCCGGATGGGCCCCTATGACTGGGCGATCCGGCTGGACGAGGCCCCGACCGCTGGCAATCTGGTCGAGGTTGCGATCACGGTCTCCGCCACCGACCTGCCCGGCGCGCGGCTGGTGATCTATCTGGCGGCAGCGCCATGAGCCGGGACCCGAGCCATGCCGCGCGCCATGCCCCGCCTGGATTCACCTTGCTGGAGCTGATGGTCGCGCTGGCGCTGTTTTCGCTGGTGGCCGTCATGTCGCTGCAGGTTCTGACCGGGGCCGTGCATCAGCGCCGCGTGCTCGAGCAGCAGACCGGCGACAGCGCGGCGCTGATGCGTCTGATGGCCCTGCTGCGGGCGGATCTGGACAGTCTGGTGCCGCTGCCCTTTACCCCGCCGCTGGGTGGGCAGGAAGCGGCCTACGCGCCCTCCGGCAACACACTCGCGCTCAGCCTTGGCGGCCAGATGCGGCTTGCGGGCGACGCCCGGCGCGAGGACGGGTTCCAGCGGGTGATCTGGCAATTCGATGCGCAGGCGGAAACCCTCTCGCGGGGCATCTGGCCAGTGCTGCATCCGCGCGACCCGGGCCAGCGCGGCCCCGATATCGTGTTGCTTGAAGGTGTGACCAGCTTCGAGGTCACGCCCCCCGAGACCAGCGAAACCCTGCCACGGCAGATCGAGGTGACCTTCGAGACCCGCCGCCATGGCCCCCTGCGCCTGGTGGTGAGCCCATGAGGCGCGGGGGCGGGCCGCGCGGGGTGGCGCTGATCAATGCGCTGGTGCTGGTGGCGGGACTCTCGGCGATTGCGGTCGGGTTGATGCTGCGCAGCGATGCGGCCCGCCAGCGGCTGGCGGGCATGACCGAGGCCGGGCAGGCGGCGGCCTATCTGGACGCGGCGCAGCTTCTGGGACTGCAATTGCTGACGCAAGCACCGGGCGCGGAGGCGGCGACCCATACCGGGCAGGGCTGGGCGCAGGGCTACCGCGATGAACCGATTGATCAGGGCGTTGTCAGCCTGCAGATCAGCGATCTGCAGGGGCGGTTCAATCTGGCCTGGCTGGGCACGGAATTTGATGAGGATTCTGACGCCCTTTTACGGGCGCTGGCGCGCGAGGCATTTGGCCAGCTGACGCAGGATATCGGCCTGTCCGCGACGACGCGCCGCAGGCTGATGCAGGCGCTTGATCCCGATCTGGGCCAGCGGGTCACGGCCTGGGGTCGCGCGACCCGCCCGCCGCCGCTGCCCTTGACCGATATCGCGCAGTTGCGCCTGATCGAGGGGCTGAGCGATGCGGATATCACTGCCCTCGCGCCCTATGTGGCGGCCTTGCCGGAGGAGCAGATGATGAACCTGAACACCGTGCGCCCGGAAGTGCTGGCCGCCTTTCTGCCGGGGGTGAGCGCGGCCAATATGGCGCGCATGCTCGAGGCGGCGCGGCCCTTCACGGATCTCGGGCAGGCGCTGGACTGGTTCGAGGACAGTGTCGGCGAAGCGGCGTTTGACCGGGTCGAGTTGTTCGGGCTGAGCATCACCTCCGGCTGGTTCGAGCTGCAGCTCGATGCACGGCTTGACACGCTGCGCCTGAGGCGGAAAGTGATCGTCAGACGCGCAAACCCTGCTGCCTGTTGCACGGTGGTCCTGTCCATGCCGGAGTCCGAGTGATGACCGCTGCCCTGACATCGCCGCTTCCAGCCGCTTCGGCGGGCGCGTTCGGCTGGCGCAGGGGCTGGCGCCGCAGCGCCGTTGCTGCGCCTGTGTCCTTCTGGTCGCTGCATGGCGCGACACCTTTGCCGGATGGCCCGGTCGTGGTGCTGGTGCCGGGCGCGCTGGTGCCGCTGGTGCCACTTGATCTGCCGCCTGCGCTGCGCGGTGACGCGCGGCTGCGCGTGGCCGCGCGCGATGTCCGCGACCGGCTGGGGCTTGGCACGCAGCAGGTCGATCTGCGCCCCGCGCCGCTGGATTCAGAGGGCGGGCAATGGCAGACGCTGCTGCTGGCCCGGTCAGAGGATCTGCAGGCCTGGCGCAGCGCAACTGCCGATCTGGGCCGAAAGCTGCAGGCGATCCTGCCGGATTATCTGGCCCTGCCGACCAGCCCTGGGCTGTGGACAGTTCAGACCGGCACGGCCCCGGATGGGGTTGTCCAGATCCGGCTGGGTCCAGGGGACGGGCTGAGCGCCGAGCCGGAACTCGCCGCGCTGGCCCTGCAGCCCGCGCTGAGCGATGCGACTGCGCCGCGCGCAGTGTTGCGGCTTGGTCCTGCCCATCCTGCGATTGATGCTGCGCTCGCGCGTCTGCAGGATCAGCTGCCGGGGCTGGTGATCGCGCGCGATGCGGCTGATCTGCCGCCTGATATCGCCGCACCGCGTGTGCTGGCTTATGGAGAACTGGCACTGGATCTGCGTCAGCAGCAGGCCGATCCGCGCATGGCGCTGCGCGCGCGCATCCGCGCGTTGATGCTGCCTGCACTGCTTTTCGTGCTGGCCGGGCTGGTCTGGGCGGGCGGTGTGCTCTTCGAGACGCACCAGCTGGAAGCCGAATTGCAAGCCCGCCAGGACCGCAATATCGCGCTGACGCGGCAATATTTCCTGCCGGACGGGCCCTTGCCCAATATCGAGTTGCAGGTCGCGCGCGTGATCGATGAACGACGTGCAGCCCTGATGCAGGACCCCGGTGCGGAACTTTCGGCGCTGGACGTGATGTGGCGTGCCAGCGCGGCGATGGCCGAGGCCGATATTGACCTGCAATCGATGCAGCTGCAGGGGGATATGTCGGTGGTGGTCGAACTCACCAGTCCGGATTTCGGCATTCTGGAAGCCTTGCTGTCGGAACTGGAAAGCGCTGGTCTGGCGGTCGCGCTGGACCGGTCTGCCAGCGAGGGGGCAGGGCGGGTTCTGGGCACGCTGACCCTGCGCGCGGCCGCTGCAGCCGGGGACGGACCATGACCGGGGCTCTGGAACGTTTCGTGCTGGCGCGCACGCGCCGCGAACGCTGGTTGCTGGCGCTGTTGCTGGTGGTCGGGCTGCCGCTGGGATGGTATCACGGCGTGATCGTTCCGCTTGAGACGCGCGAAAGCGCGTCGCGCCAGGCCCTGCTCGAGGCGCAGGCGCTGGAGCGCTGGCTCGAGGCGCGGCGCGCGGAACTGGCAGCGTTGCCACCGGCCGACACGCGCGCGGATCGGCCTTTGCCGGGTCTGAGCGCGATTGATGCAAGCCTGCAGGAGGCCGGGCTTTCGGCCGCGCTCTCCACTGCGACCGGGGGCGGAATCGCCGTGCTGCTGGAAGAGGTGGAGTTCGTGATTCTCATGCCCTGGCTCGAAGCCTTCGAGCGCGGCACGGGTTATGATCTGGCGCAGTTGAGTCTGCGTCGGGGCGATCAGCCCGGTCAGGTGCGGGCAGAGTTTCTGTTGCGCCCGCAATAACAGCGCGCGCAGTGGTCGTAGCGGGCGCGCGACTGCCCCTGCGCGGTCTTCAATTCAGCAGGTTTGATCCGGGTGGGGCCTGCCGGTTGCCAAGAATTTCTTAACATCTTGCCTGTAGCCTTCGGTTCAAACGGGAGATGTCAGTTCATGCATCAGGCTATATCGGTGCAACAGCGAAAGTCGCAGCGTGCCCGGCGGCAGGCGCGGGTGGGCATCGTTGCCAACCCGGTCGAGATTACCTTGCCGGTTTTTCCACCGCGCGAGATCTGGACCAGATGGCCCAAGCTGCGCTCTGCCCGGCGTCGGGCCGAAACCGGGACCGGTGCAGGATTGTCGCCGCGAACTGATCCGGTACTTTCGGGCGACAGGCTACGCAGCTTCGCCGAAGAGATCCGCGCGGGCGGTCCGGCTGCGCCCTGCGTGATCGAGGCGTCACAACCCGATGCAGTCGATTTCGTGCCCGCGCTCAGCCGCGCGCGGCCGGTGATCCGGCTGGCGCTGGCCGTTCTGCTGAGCAGTCTGGTGCTGATCATCCTGGCATTGGGCTGGGAATGGGGCTGGGGGTGAGCGATGCCGTTGGGGCAATCGGATGCATGAAGTCATCCGTCCAGCCAAGCTACGAACTGCCCGACAATATGGTTAAGGGGTATTGCGTCTGGAGCGGCCGTTAGCGCGGGTCAGGATCGATAGGGAGCACAGTCGTGGTGGCCGCGAAACGCATAGCGCAAGGAACAGAAAGGCACGACGGAAGGGTCGGGCATGACAATGCCGACAGGCAGGCGAGGGACAGCTGCAGGCGCTGCAGGGGCGATGGTCTCATCAGGTCTGGCACGTCGGACAAGTGGCCCTGCTGACGCGGACCCGCAGGTTCTCAGCGGCTGACGGTTTGGCACGGGCTGGCGAACGGGGCGGGACGCACAGCTGACGCATATCTACAGATGCTGCCGGACTAACAGTAAGGACAGGGCTGGCAGTAAGGACATGGTTGGCAGTAAGGACTGAGCTGACAGGCTGGCAGTAAGGACAGGGCTGGCCCGCCGGAATGCACATCTGGCAAGTGCGAGTTTGCAAACGTTGCGGGGTTGTCGGTTCGGACAGGTTTCGTGCGCACGATGGCAAACCCGGAAGGCGCGGACCCATAGGCGCGTCGGGGCGGGCAAGGCAGGCGCGTGGGACCGGACACCCTGCGCAGGCGCTGAAGGGCCGACAACCTGGACAGGTGTGGCGCGCGGGAAGAGAGGATTGCCAGGAACCGCCCCGAGGTGGACCCGGCGCGACAGAAAAAACCTGAGTGAGCGAGCCGCAGGCGCGTGCGCCCAAACTCGGCATCGCCTGCAAATCGCGCAGGGCAGACCGTCAACGGGCGGCAGGTTTCGCAGTCGAGGTGCAGGGCAGCACAGCACCTGGGGCTGTAATCGCTGTGACCGTCAGCTGCGCGCGCAACGGCACGGTTTTGATACCGGGACTGACAGCCGATTGTCTTGGGCTCCTGATGCAGCGACCTGTTCTTCGGCTGTGCATCCGTGAACAGCACCGGTTCGCATTGGCACCTTGCCAAAATCCGCTCTGGCACCGATTTCTAACCCGTAGGACACGCAGCCCGGAGGTAAATCATGTCCATTCGGCCCACTCTCGAAGCCCGCAAGGCACAACCCACGATGGAAGGGGCCGGGGTGCATCTGCACCGCGCCTTCGGCTTTCATGATCCATCCGAACTGGACCCATTTCTGCTTTTCGATGATTTCCGCAACGACATCCCCGAACATTACCTGCGCGGTTTCCCCTGGCATCCGCATCGCGGGATCGAGACCATCACCTATGTTCTGGCCGGCGAGGTCGATCACGGCGACAGCCTGGGCAATACCGGCACATTGGGTGCAGGGGATGTGCAATGGATGACCGCCGGTTCCGGGATCCTGCATCAGGAAATGCCGCGCGGCAATGCGCAGGGCCAGATGCATGGCTTCCAGCTCTGGGCCAATCTGCCGGGCAGTCTGAAAATGACAGCGCCACGCTATCAGGATGTGCAGGGCAAGGATATCCCCGAAGTGATCGATGATGACGGCACGAAAACCCGTGTGATCGTCGGCGAGTTCTGGGGCAAGCGCGGCCCGGTGGACGGGATCGCGGCAGACCCGCAATATCTGGATATCTCGGTGCCGCCCGGTGTGCGCAAGACCTTCAAGGTGGATACCTATCGCCGCGCCTTCGCCTATGTCTTTGCCGGGTCCGGCGCTTTTGCCGATGCCTCGCCCCCGTCCGGCGTGTTGCTGGAGAAAGAGGTGATGGGGCAGGAGGTCAATATCCGCGACATGTCCGGCGACCGGACCCTGATCCGCTTCGGCACCGGCGATGAGGTGACAGTGCAGGCGGGCGAAGAGGGGGTGCGCTTCCTGCTGATTTCCGGTGCCCCGCTGCAGGAGCCCGTTGCCTGGCATGGCCCCATTGTCATGAACACGCAGGCCGAAATCCAGCAGGCGATCCGCGAATTGCGCAACGGCAGCTTCATCCGCCCCGCGCATTGATCCGCGCAATTGGCAGCGTCACCGTCGGTCGCATCAGACGGGCGGTGACGCATTCGGCACGGGATGCGATGTGCAATCCTCGCATCCTGGCAGCCCCGGCTGCGGGAAGGGTGGTGCCGACGCGATTGTGAGCGTTCTGTGATCAGAACCGGTCATCGGCATCGGGGGATGATGCGTAGGTCTGGTATCATCCATTCAGCACGAGGATATCACATGTCAGATATTTCCGGTTTCATCGACCGCACGGCGCAGAACATGCCCCGCGTGTCTCATGCCCATTGGGTGTTGCGCCTGCCACTGGCGCTGGTTTTGGTGCAATATGGTCTCGACAAGTTCCCGCTCTCCGCAGATGTCGCAGCGGGTTGGGGTTTGCCCCTGTTTCTCTGGGCGCTTGCGGGAATCGGCGAACTGGTCGTCGCGGCGATGCTGATCGCAGGCGGGCTCTGGCGCGGCCCGGCGGCAGAAGTGATCACGCGCCTTGCCGGTGCAGGCGCAGCAGTGATTGTCACGGGTGTCCTGATCGTGGCCTATTGGGCCCCGCCGCTGGATCTGATCCTGTTCAACCAGTTTCATATCCTGCTGCTGGCGGTCGGGCTGTATCTGGCGCTGACGCCCCGACCGCTGGGCTGATCTGCCCTATCCCCTGTGCGCAGCCATTGCCGCGCGCAGGTGTCAGCCCAAAGCAGTGCTCACAGCGGATTCGGGCAGTTCCTCGTCAAAGCAGCGCTGGTAGAATTCGGCCACGGTCTGGCGCTCCAGCTCGTCGCATTTGTTCAGGAAGGACAGCCGGAACGCATAGCCGATCGAGCGGAAGATGCGCGCATTCTCGGCCCAGTTGATCACGGTCCGCGGCGACATCACGGTGGACAGATCGCCATTCATGAAAGCCGTGCGCGTCAGGTCGGCAACTGTCACCATCTGGCTCAGCTCCTGCCGCCCCTTGGCCGTGTTATAGGCCGGGTTCTTGGCCAGCACGATGGCGGTTTCCGCGTCATGGCTGAGGTAGTTCAGCGTGGCCACCAGCGACCAGCGGTCCATCTGTGCCTGATTGATCTGCTGCACGCCGTGGTAAAGCCCGGTCGTATCGCCCAGGCCAACCGTATTCGCGGTCGCGAACAGGCGGAAGCACGGATGCGGGGTGATGATTTCGTTCTGGTCGAGCAGCGTCAGCTTGCCGTCATGTTCCAGCACGCGCTGGATGACGAACATCACATCCGGGCGGCCCGCATCATATTCGTCGAACACGATCGCCACCGGGTTGCGAAGCGCCCAGGGCAGGATGCCTTCCTGAAATTCCGTGACCTGTACGCCGTCGCGCAGCTTGATCGCATCCTTGCCGATCATGTCGATCCGCGAGATATGGCTGTCGAGGTTCACCCGCACCGAGGGCCAGTTCAGCCGTGCCGCGACCTGTTCGATATGGGTGGATTTCCCGGTGCCGTGATAGCCCTGGATCATCACGCGGCGGTTATAGGCAAAGCCTGCCAGAATCGCGAGTGTGGTGTCGGGGTCGAATTTATAGGTCGGGTCGATGGCGGGCACGCGCTCGGAAGGTTCGGCAAAGGCTTTGACCTTCATTTCCGAATCGATCCCGAAAACATCGCGAACCGAGATTTCTTCGGTGGGTTTGTCTTGTGCCGTCATGATCCTGTCGTCCCGCCTGTCAAACGCTGTCGTGCCTGATGTGAAACATATCCGCGCAAGGTGCAAGGGAAAGGGGTCACGCCTGCGCGACCATCAGACGCGAAAGCCCGTGGAAATGGTAGATATCCGCGTAGCGCGCTTGTTCGGTCAGGGTCAGGCAGGGCCGGGCGCGGATGAGGGCCTGCAGCGCGAGGCGCAGCTCCAGTCGCGCAAGCGGCGCACCAAGGCAGAAATGCAGCCCCGCCCCAAAGCCGAGATGCGGTTTCGGCAGGCGTGTGGGGTGGAACTCTTCCGGCGCGTCCCAATGGCGCGGACAGCGATTGGCGGCCCCCAGCAGACAGGCGATCTGCGTGCCCTTGGGAATGGTGCGGCCCATGACCTCGATATCGTCATAGGCCCATCGCGCGAACAGATGCAGCGGCGGGTCGAAACGCAGACATTCCTCGACCAGCGCATCTGTGACCGGGGTCGTGGCATAATGGCCGGTTTCGATCAGCGTCTTGACGGCATTGCCCAGGCTGTGAACACTTGCTTCATGGCCCGCATTCAAGAGCAGGATGCAGGTCGAGATCATCTCGTCGGTGCTGAGCGTCTGGCCGTCATCTTCGGCGGCGATCAGATGGGTGATCAGATCATCTTGCGGATCGTTTCTGCGGCGGTCGATATGGGAACGCAGGAAGGCCACGAAATCGCGGCTGGCGGTGACAGCGCGGTCCTCATCGGCGCGGGTGCGCCCGGCCTGATACATGCCGACCATCGCGTGCGACCAGCGCAGCAGATCGGGGGCCATGCTGTCAGGCACCCCCAGCAGCCGCGCGATGATGATGACCGGCAGCGGCTGAGCATAGCTGGCGATCAGGTCGAAAGGGCCATCTTCGGGAAGTTTCGCAAGCAGGTCTGTGCAAAGCGCGTCGATGTCCGGGGCCAGCGCGTTGATGCGGCGCGAGGTGAAGGCGCGCAGCACCAGATTGCGCAGCCGCGTGTGGCGCGGGGGTTCGAGTTCCAGCATCGAATGGGCTTCGATATCGTAGAAGGGCGTTAGGTGGTCGGGCCGGGTGATCGGCGCCAGTGGCACGCGTCCGAAGCGCCGGTCACGCAGAATCGCGTTGGCCGCCGCATAGCTGACGGCGCAGGGCATGTTGTATTCCTGCCAGTGGACCAGCGGCCCGAGTTTGCGCCACTGGTCATAGGCCGCATAGGGGTCTTGCACAAACCCGATATCAACCGGATCCTGCGTGATTTGCGGCAATGTCTCAACCACGCGGCTCAAACCCTTGAAACTGCGTCTATAATACGCGCCCAGGACCGGATTCCGCGATGGAAGCTGTCCAGATCATACTTTTCATTTGGCGAGTGGATCTGGTCATCTTCTTTCGCAAAGCCGATCAGCATGGAATCCATGCCAAGTATGGTTTTGAAATATCCGGCAATCGGGATCGACCCGCCCGCGCCCACGAAAGCTGCGGGTTTGGGCCATTCATCCGACAGCGCCTGACGCGCGGCCTCGAATGCCGGATGGCTGGTTTCCATGACCGAGGCAGGCGAGGCCCCATGGGTGATGAATTCGACCCGGCAATCGGCCGGGATCTGCGCGGCGACATAGGCGCGGAATGTTTCGCGTATCTTGTGCGGGTCCTGAGTGCCCACCAGCCGGAAACTGACCTTGGCCGAGGCGCGGGCGGGCAGAACGGTCTTGAAGCCTGCGCCCGTATAGCCCGAAATCATGCCGTTGATTTCGCAGGTCGGTCGCGCCCAGATCATTTCCAGCGCGCTGCGCCCGGCTTCACCTGCGGGCTGGCTCAGGCCGACATCGCCCAGAAACGCCTCTGCATCAAAGCCAAGCCCCTCCCATTGGGCGCGCAGATCGTCCGGGATTTCGGGCACGTCATCGTAGAAACCGGGCAGGGTGACGCGGCCCTGATCGTCATGCAATCCGGCCAGCACGCGCGCCAGCACCCGCGCAGGGTTCATCGCCGCGCCCCCGAACGCGCCCGAATGCAGATCGCGGGTCGGGCCGTGGATGATCACCTCATCGCCCATCAATCCGCGCAGCATGGTGGTGATGCCGGGGGTCTGCGCATCAAACAGCGTGGTGTCGCAGATCAGCGCGATATCGGCTTTCAGCGCGTCGGCATTGGCTTTCAGATAGGGCACCAGCGAAGGCGAGCCGCTTTCTTCCTCGCCCTCCAGGCAGAAACTCAGCTGCACCGGCAGCGATCCATGCACGGCCAGCCAGGCGCGGCAGGCCTCGATAAAGGTCATGAGCTGGCCCTTGTCATCCGAAGCCCCGCGCGCGCGGATCACCTTTCCGACAGGCGTTTCCTCGATCTGCGGCGCGAAAGGATCGCTGTGCCACAGATCCAGCGGATCGACCGGCTGCACATCATAATGTCCGTAAAACAGCAGATGCGGTCCGCGCGCTGCACCGCCCCTGGCCACAACCATCGGATGGCCGGGCGTTTCATCCCTGCGCGCATCAAACCCCATCGACTTCAGGTCATTCACCAGCCAGTCAGCCGCCTGCGCCACATCGGTCTTGTGCACCGGATCAGTCGAAATCGAGGGGATACGCAGCAGTTCCGAGAGACGGTCCAGCGCCTGTGGCAGATCCGCGTCGATCCGGTCCAGAACTGGGGTCAGGGCTGTGCTCATCTCGGGGCCTCCGGCAAGGTTGATGTCTGGCGCGAAGGTATCAGAGCGGCCGGGGCTGTCCAGAGCTGTCGCAGCGGCTATAGTCCGCCCTGACAACAGGTGATTCTCGCGAGGGGAAAGATGACAATTGTAAAGAGTGCACTGGCCGGGTTTCTGGCACTGGCAATCCCGGCAGGGGCGATGGCGCAGCAAGCACAGGCCGAGCAATATCAGCTAGAGGGTGCCGCAGTGACCATCCTGCCGCATGGTTTCCTGTCCGAAGAGGAATTGCAGACGCTGCGTCTGGTCGGCCAGAACAGCGATGCCCTGATGGTGTTCCTGCCGGAAGCTGGCGGGCACGCGGCCCTTGCGGTCGCCCCGGATGAAGGCTTCGTGCGCGAGGGCATGCCGGTTGACTCGGCCAGCGCCATTTCCGGCTTGCCCGATATCGAAACGGCGCGCGCGGCCGCGCTCGATGCCTGCAATGCAGCCCGGAGCGGGGGGGCGGCCTGCCAGGTCGTGCTGGAAGTTGCGCCGCGCTAGGCCGGAAAGCTGTTGCAACCCCTGTTCCGATCCTGCCTACAGGCAGGTTCGGGACCGGCATGTGCGGCGACACAGCGTCGCGCTTTCCGACTTTCCGGCCATCAGGCACTGGAATTGATCTAAATCATATGTCGAATGGCGCGGCATGCGTTAATCCGCTTAGACAAGTCTTGCTTTGCCTTTTTTGGCAAAGCTAGATAGACAGATACGAATATACCTAGCTGAGCACGCGAGGGAGAAGGTCTTGGACTATAATGCTGCGCTCGACACGGCCCTGAATCGTCTTCACGAAGAAGGCCGCTACCGCACCTTTATCGACATCGAGCGGCGCAAGGGGTTCTTCCCGCATGCAGTCTGGACCCGCCCTGATGGTGGCAAACAGGATATCGTGGTCTGGTGCGGCAATGACTATCTGGGCATGGGCCAGCAGAAGATCGTTCTGGACGCGATGCATGAGGCGCTGGACGCGGCGGGCGCGGGCTCTGGCGGGACGCGCAACATTTCCGGAACGACAGTCTATCACAAGCGACTGGAAGCCTCGCTGGCCGATCTGCACCAGAAAGAGGCCGCGCTGGTCTTCAATTCCGCCTATGTCGCGAATGACGCAACGCTGTCGACCCTGCCCAGATTGTTTCCGGGCCTGATCATCTATTCGGATGCGCTCAACCACGCCTCGATGATCGAGGGCGTGCGGCGCAATGGTGGCGCGAAGCGGATTTTCCGGCATAATGATCTGGCGCATCTGCGCGAATTGCTCGCAGCGGACGATCCTGCCGCGCCCAAGCTGATCGCTTTCGAATCGATCTATTCCATGGATGGCGATTTTGGCCCGATCGCGGAGATCTGCGATCTGGCAAATGAATTCGGCGCGTTGACCTATATCGATGAAGTGCACGCCGTCGGCATGTATGGCCCGCGCGGCGCGGGTGTGGCCGAGCGTGACGGGCTGATGGGCCGGATCGACATCATCAACGGCACGCTGGCCAAGGCTTACGGCGTGCAGGGCGGCTATATCGCCGCCTCGGCGAAGATGTGCGATGCCGTGCGTTCCTATGCGCCGGGCTTCATCTTTTCGACCTCATTGCCGCCGGCTGTGGTGGCAGGGGCGGTGGCATCGGTCGAGTTTCTGAAATCGGCCCAGCATCTGCGTGACAAGCAGCAGGAAAACGCGCGCATCCTGAAAATGCGCCTGCGCGCGCTTGGAATGCCGATCATCGATCATGGCAGCCATATCGTTCCGGTCCATGTCGGAGATCCGGTGCATTGCAAGGTGATTTCGGATATGTTGCTGGATCGCTACGGGATTTATGCCCAGCCGATCAATTTCCCGACCGTGCCGCGCGGCACCGAGCGGTTGCGTTTCACGCCCTCGCCCGTGCACACGCCCCGCATGATCGATGATCTTGTGCGCGCAATGGACGGGCTCTGGTCGCATTGTGCGCTAAATCGCGCCGAAATTTCTGCCTGAGTGCCGATAAAGCTTCAAATCGCTGTGAAATTCTTATAGTCTGGTATCAGGCGACACTGGTCAGAGAAGTCAGTGCACCTGGTGAGTCGAGTGCAGACCTATATACAAGGCGGTAAAGGGCGGGCAATGAAGTGGTTTGGCGGTAAGCCCAGATCAGATGACGCATATCCACAAGGTGACGTCGCGCTAGGCTTTGACGACTATGAAGTTCGTCTTGGCGACCTGATGCGCGGTGAACGGGCGACTATGGGCAAGTCGCTTCTGGATGTGCAACGCGAATTGCATATTCGTGCGACATATATCGCCGCGATCGAAGCAGGCGATCTGTCAGCGTTCGAAGCGGCCAGTTTCGTGGCGGGCTATGTGCGCTCTTATGCGCGCTATCTGGGTATGGACCCGGATTGGTCCTACGCGAAATTCTGCTCAGAAACCGGCTTTGCGATAACGACAGAGCTGACCCGCAGCAGCTCCGGCACCGGCCCGCTGCCAACGCAGCCCGGTGCCGCGCGCGATTTCTCGCAAGGTCTGTTGTCACGGACCAAAATGGCAGCTGAACCCGATCCGTTCTGGCAGCGGTTTGACCCTGTTGCCATCGGGTCTGTTGCGGTGATGGCCTTCCTGATCCTTGGCGTGGGTTTTGGCGGCTGGACCGTGCTGCGCGAAGTGCAGCGCGTCAATCTGACCCCGGCTGATCTTCCGCCGGAAGTGCTGGCCGATCTCGATCCGGTCCTGTCCGGCGCATCGCCGCGCATGGTCGCGGTCGAAGAACCCGCGCTGCGGATACCAGGTGATGGGCCTTCTGCGGTTACGGAAGCGCAGGGCATCGTGCGAAACTACCGGCCAGAGGCGCTTGATACGCCTGTGGTGGTGGCGCGCGACGGCCCTATTGCGGCGATCAACCCGCGCGAGGCCGATGCCGACGGGGATGATGGCACGCTGCGCGCCGCCATTGATATGGCGCTGGCCGAAGCGGAGAATATCGTCGCCCCGCCAGAGGGTGTGCGCGTAACGCAGGACGGGCCTCCGATGGTGGAAGTCCTTGCTGTGCGTCCCAGCTGGATACGGGTCCGCGCCGCAGACGGGACCACCTTGTTCGAGAAAGTGCTCGATGCGGGTGAGCGCTACACTGTCCCGCAATCCGAAGCCCCTGCGACGCTGCGCGCCGGGAATTCCGGTTCGGTTTATCTGCTGGTGAATGGGGAACCGTTCGGTCCGACTGCGCCAGGTGCACAGGTTGTGGACCAGATCGCCCTCTCGGCAGCTGCAGTGTCCGAACAGTTTGAGACCGCTGATATTTCCGAGGATCAGGCGTTGCGCGAGTTCATCGCTGTGGCGCAGGCAGAGAACTGACATGGCGATGGTCACGTTACGGTGACAGCGGCGAAACATCGCGCCAGGACTGGCAGATTGTGTTAACATCGTCGCGTAGTAGTCCTTCAAGGCCCGTGGCAGCAGCCCGGGCCCTTTTCTTTGCGAAGCGTTTCGTGTGTCTTGCAAGCCAGTCCCGGCCCGACACCCATTGCCGCAAAGGCTGCATTGATTTAGATATCAACGGGTATACAGGATAGGCCTTGACGATGGATCACAATCACATCCGCCCCTGGCGCAACATCACGCGCCGCAAGTCACGCCAGATCATGGTCGGGTCGGTCCCGGTAGGCGGCGACGCGCCGATTTCGGTGCAGACCATGACAAACACCGATTCCGGCGATGCGCCTGCGACGATCCGGCAGGTTCTGGCCTGTGCCGAAGCCGGGGCGGATATCGTGCGTGTCTCGGTCCCGGACACGGATGCCAGTCGCGCGCTGCGCGAGGTGGTGCGCGAAAGCCCGGTGCCGATCGTGGCCGATATCCATTTCCACTACAAACGCGCGATCGAGGCCGCCGAGGCCGGCGCGGCCTGCCTGCGCATCAATCCCGGCAATATCGGCGATGCGACCCGCGTGCGCGAAGTGATCAGCGCCGCGCGCGATCACGGCTGTTCGATCCGTATCGGTGTCAATGCCGGATCTCTGGAGCGGCATTTGCTGGAAAAATACGGCGAACCCTGCCCCGATGCGATGATCGAATCCGGCCTCGATCACATCCGCATCCTGCAGGATAATGATTTCCATGAATTCAAGATCAGCGTGAAAGCCTCGGATGTGTTCCTGGCCTCGGCTGCTTATATGGGGCTGGCCGATGCGACCGATGCGCCGATCCATCTGGGCATCACCGAAGCCGGGGGTATGGTTTCCGGCACCGTGAAATCCGCCATTGGGCTGGGCAATCTGCTTTGGATGGGCATCGGCGACACGATCCGGGTCTCGCTCTCGGCCGATCCGGTCGAAGAAGTGAAAATCGGCTATGAGATCCTGAAATCACTGGGTTTGCGGCATCGGGGCGTGAATATCATTTCCTGCCCGTCCTGCGCGCGGCAGGGTTTCGATGTGATCAAGACCGTGGCCATGCTCGAAGAGCGGCTGGCGCATATCAAGACCCCGATGAGCCTGTCAATCATCGGCTGCGTGGTCAACGGGCCGGGCGAGGCGCTGATGACCGATATCGGCTTCACCGGCGGCGGCGCGGGCAGCGGCATGGTCTATCTGGCGGGCAAACAGAGCCACAAGCTGAGCAATGACCAGATGATCGACCATATCGTCGAACAGGTTGAGCGCCGCGCCGCCGAGATCGAAGCCACTGAGGCGCAGGGCAAGGCCGCAGAATAATCCTGCTTTACGCGCTGTCAGCCTGGATACGGCGAAAAACCGACTCGGACGTGGAATTGTCGAAAAACGGGATCGAGGCTGCGAGTTCCTCGCCTTCGATATGCGCCTGTGCCTCGGCAAGCACGATCTCGGTGATGAAGGGCAGGTTCAGGCCCCGTGCCTCGGCTAGCGGCACCCATTGCAGATGGCTCAGTTCATCCGAGGCCGCCGAGAAATCATCCAGATCGCCATGCACGGCCTCTGCGCGGGCCAGGAAAAAGCGCGCGTCAAACCGCCGCGGCCTGCCCGGTGGGGTGATCGCGCGGAAGATGTAGCGCAGCGCCTTGGCGTCGGGCCGCAACCCGGTCGCGGCAAAGCCCTGCCAGTCTGCAGGCGCGTCGGGCCAGGGCGCGGCGCTGCCGAGCATCAGCCCGGTCTCTTCCCATAATTCCCGGATCGCGGCGACAGCCAGCGCCCTCGGGTCGGCATGGCCCTGCGACAGGCAGGCCATGCAAGGCGCGGGCAGGGGGTGGGCCAGCGGCACATTGGCATCGGACGGATCGACTGCGCCGCCCGGAAAGACGAATTTGTCAGGCATGAAGGCCGCTTTTGCCCCGCGCTGGCCCATCAGCACACGCGCATCCACGCCGTTTCCGCGGATCAGCAGAATGGTTGCAGCATCACGGATCGCGGTCTTGTCAGAGTTGGGCATTCGTTTCCTCGAATCCATGCATCCGGCGTGACCATTGGAACGCCACGATCATGCCCTTGAACCGAGGTAGAAGGAATAGCGAAAGCGCCACCAGAAAGGTTGCAAAGATCGCAAATAACAGCGCCGGGTGCATATCCCAGACGAACATCGCGGATACCATCAGCGGCGTGACGATTTTCAAGGTAACCAGCATTGTCAGATAGGCCGGGCCATCATCGGCGCGCTGATGGCTGAGATCCTCACCGCAGGCCGGACAGGTATCTCTGACCTTCAGAAAGCTGTGCAGCATCGGTCCTGCGCCACAGGCCGGGCATTTGCAACGCAGCCCGCGCAACACAGCCGGCCCGAGAGGCCGTTCATCCAGCACCGCACCGCGCTCGATATCGTTGGAGATCGTCATCATATGGTCCTTCCGGCTACTGTAACCGGCATAAGCCCATCTGCCAAAAATGACATCCGCGAAGTCGAATTTGCGGCACCATGCCGCATGATTCCGCGCAGTCCTGCGACGGAAACCGGCCGGTCCGGCGTTTGATGTCATGTCCGGGGCGAACAGGCCCCCAGATAACAGGAGACAAGAGATGACCCAGAAGTTTCAGATGACGCTTGCGGCCTGCGCCGTGCTGATGCTGCCCGTCATGGCGGAAGCGCGTGGACCGGGGCAAGGGGCTGCCATGTGGCCCGGCTTCGAGGCATTGGATACAGATGGCAGCGGTGTCGTGACCCTGGAAGAGTTTCAGGCTGCACTGGAGGATCCGCGCGCGGCGCAGCGCGAGCAGATGGTTGCCCGGCTGATGCAGGAGGCAGATGCCGATGGCAAGCTGGATGAGGACGCGTTGCGCAATGGCCTGACGGCCTACGCAGAAGAGCGCCGCGAGGCGCGGCGTGCGTCTATGCAGGCCCGGATGTTCGGACGGATCGATGCCAATTCGGATGGGGTGATCTCGGCGGAAGAGTATGAAGCCTTTCTTAACCGGTCTGCAGGGCGTATGGAACGGCGCGGCATGGACAGACGCGGTATGGACAGGCGCGGTATGGAGCGGTCGCGGATGCGCTGAGAACTGCGCAGGACGGGTTCAGGCCCGTCCTGCCACGAGCAGGGGCAGAACAGTGCTGCGAGAGGTGAGCGAGAGCAGCGAACAATCGGTTCTGCTGGCACAGGTCGTCGCGGGCGATCAGGCTGCGGCGCGTGCGCTGACCGACCTGATCGCACCGCGCATCCTGCGCTATGCGGCACGGATGCTGGGCAATCGCGAAGAGGCCGAGGATGTGACGCAGGAAGCAATGTTGCGACTGTGGAAAATGGCCCCGGACTGGGTGCCCGGTCAGGCCGCGCCTTCGACCTGGGTTTACCGGGTGGCGGCCAATCTCTGCACTGACCGGCTGCGCCGCCGCAGACCGATGCTGCCCGAATTGCCCGATCTGCCCGATCCGGCCGCCGGGCAGGATGCGCAGATGATGCGTGCGGCGCGTGCGCAGGCGCTGGAGCTGGCCTTGCTGCAACTGCCCGAACGGCAGCGCGAGGCCGTGGTGCTGCGTCATCTGGAAGGGCTGGGCAATCCCGAAATCGCCGCGATCATGATGGTCGGGGTCGAGGCCGTGGAAAGCCTGACAGCGCGGGGAAAACGGCGGCTTGCGGCGATTCTGGCCGGTGAGCGCGCAGCATTGGGGTATGATGACGATGTCTGACAAATCCGATCCGAAGCCGCATGGCCCGCAAGCGCCCGATCCGCTGGCCGTGTTCTTCGAGGCCGCCCGCGCGGAAGCCCCGGTTGTGCCGCCTGACCTGCGCGCGCGTATCCTTGACAGCGCGGTCCGGGCCGCGGACAGGGCAGCGCCATCACGCCCGAGGGCGCTGTGGCACCGGGTTTCGGGCTGGACCTTGCCAGGGCTGGCCGCAGGGGTGAGCGCCGGGCTCGCCGGGCTTTGGCTGGGGTTCGTCACGCCGCTGCCGCTGATGGCACTGGACATGCCGGGCTGGATGCACGAGGCGCTCTGGCATGTTGATGTGATTGCCCTGCCACTGATCTGGCCGGATGATCCATTGCTTCTGGGGATGTGAAAGACATGGCAGAAAGACAGGTGACATCGCGCTGCCGCTGGCTGGGGGCCGCGCTTGCCGTATCACTGGTGCTCAATCTGGGCATGCTGGGCATGGTCGGCGGGATCATCCTGCGCGCGGGCGATCAGGGATCCGTCTTGCGCGCGGCGGTTTCGGCGCTGCCAAGCGACGATCGCCGTGCGCTGCGCCGCGAAACCCGCGCGATCTGGCGCGACATGCGCGGCGGGTCCGGGGGCGGGTCCGGGGGCAGGTCTGCGGCGCAAGACATGATCGCGGTCTTGCAGGCGGAAGAATTTGATGCCGATGCGTTTGGCGACAGCCTGCAACAGGCGCAGGATCGTTTCGTGCAGATCAGCACCGAGATGCACGCGCGCTTGATCACGCGTGTCAGCGCCATGAGCGCAGAAGAGCGCCGATCCTATGCCGATGCCCTGCAGGAGCAGATGAGCAAGCGCCGCTGGCAGGGCCGGGACGGGCAAGCGCGCAGCAACTGATCGCCTAGCTGCTGCGCAACTATGTCAAGCGACCGCACGGCAGGCGAGGGCTACACGGTTGCGCCCCGAGTTCTTCGCGACATGCAGCGCCTGATCAGCCTGATTGATGATCACCTGAATACGCGCGCGCACTGTTTCGATCGGCTCATACGCTGCGCAATCATGCATTGTGACCCCGATCGAGGCCGTCATGCGCAAACGCCCGCCCCCTTGCGAGATCCTGTATTCCGCGCCTTCGATCTGGCGGCGCAGCCGTTCCGCCATGCGCTGCGCGTGTTCGAGATCGATGCCGGGCAGGACCAGCAGGAACTCTTCGCCGCCATAGCGTGCCAGCAGATCATCGGGCCGGATCGCAGCGGCCATGCGTGCGGCGACTTCGGTCAGTACCTGGTCCCCCACAAGATGGCCGAATTTGTCATTGACCTGCTTGAAATTGTCGAGATCAATCATCAGCAGCGCGAAATGCCGTGTGCTCTGGTCGCTGACGATCTCTGCAAGATACGACAGTGCATGACGGCGGTTGAACAACCCCGTCAACGGATCGCGCGAAGCCAGATCCAGTTCGGTCCCCATCGCATGGCGCAGCGCATCCGCCCATCGTTTTCGCTGGATCATCGCCCCGAGCCGCATCTGCGCCTCGGTCAGATCAAGCGGCAGCGACAGAACGCATTCTGCCCCCAGATCCATGACCATGCCGGGGTCGATCTGTTGGTCCGGTGCCAGCAGCACTGTGATCGGCACATGGCGTGTCAGCGGGCGCGAATGGAATTCCGAGATGATGGCAAGCCCATGTTGGTCGAGCACTTCGGGCGCAAGCAGGAAAATATCCGGCACCGTTGCGCTACTCGCCGGTTTCAGGGCCGAAGTCAGGTCGCAGCGCAGATCATGGAGACTGGGGTCGATCTGCGTCTGCGTCTGTCCGGGCGCGGGGTCTGGCTGCACCAGACAGACGCGTCCGGCAGGGGCACCGGCCAGAAAGGATGCGGCCAATGAGGCGCGCAGCGCGGGTGTGGCCTGTTTGTGATGCTCGCGTTCCAGCGCCCTGCAGCGCAGCAGGGCGCGCAGGCGCGACAGCAGGATGCCTTCATCCAGGGGTTTGCCAAGGAAATCATCGGCACCGCATTCCAGCGCCTGCAAGCGCCGGTCGCGCGTATTGGTGGCCGAAAACAGGATCACCGGAATATGCGCGGTTTCCGGCGCGCGGCGCAGGGCCTTGCAGATCTCGAACCCGTCCAGATCGGGCAGCGAGCAATCCAGCAGCACCAGATCAGGCAGTTCCGCGCGGGCGATACTCAGCGCCTGTTGCCCGGTCGCGGCCAGCAATATGTCATAGCAGGCCGACGACAGGCGCGCGCGCAGGATGACCCGGCTGAGCGAGAGATCATCCACGACAAGAATGCGATTCGGCATCAGTGCGGCCCCCTGGCGCTGGATTACAGTCAAGCAGCCCATGACGCGGCTGTTCACCCGACAGGACTTCGGGTTAAGACTAGTCGGTAATGGTTAACAGATCCTTTAATTCCCGGAGTTCGCGCCCATGACCCCGAAGCAGGCTGAAGAGATTGCCAGCCAGGCGCTTTTATGGCTATGCGCGCAGGAAGAGCTGCTGCCGGTTTTTCTGGCCGCGACCGGTGCCACAGCGAGCGATCTGCGCGACAGTCTGCGGGCCGGGGGCGATCCGGCGCTGAGCGGGGCGGCGCTGGATTTCATTCTGATGTGCGATGACACAGTGATCGCGGCCTGTGCGGCGCAGGGGCTGGGCAATGACCAACTGGCCCTGGCGCAGGCGGTGCTCGCCGGGTCCGGGCAGATGCACTGGACCTGAGCCCCCTTGACTTCCGGCGGCGCAGCCTGTGTATCGCCCGCAGCCTGTCCTCTGTATCTGAAAGGGTCGATCATGCATCCCTATCGCAGCCACACTTGCGCCGATCTGCGCGCCGCCGATGTCGGTCAGACTGTGCGTCTGTCGGGCTGGGTGCACCGCATCCGCGATCATGGGGGGGTGCTGTTCGTCGATCTGCGCGACCATTACGGGATCACGCAGGTTCTGTGCGACAGCGACTCGGCGGCTTTCACGGCGATTGAAAAGCTGCGCGCCGAATTCTGTATCCGCATCGAGGGCGAGGTGAAAGCCCGCGACGCCACATTGGTGAACAGCAAATTGCCCACAGGCGAGATCGAGGTCTATGTCCGCGCGATGGATGTGCTGGGGGCCGCCGATGATCTGCCGCTGCCGGTTTTTGGCGAGCCGGATTATCCCGAAGAGACGCGGCTTGCCTACCGTTTTCTCGACCTGCGCCGCGAAGGGCTGCATGACAACATGATGCTGCGCGCCAATGTCGTGCGCGCGATGCGGTCGCGGATGTGGGACACTGGGTTCACCGAGTTCCAGACCCCGATCATCACCGCCTCGAGCCCCGAAGGGGCGCGCGATTTTCTGGTGCCCTCGCGGCTGCATCCGGGCAAGTTCTACGCGCTGCCGCAGGCCCCGCAGCAGTTCAAGCAGCTGATCATGGTTTCGGGGTTTGATAAATATTTCCAGATCGCACCCTGTTTCCGCGATGAGGACCCGCGCGCGGACCGCTCGCCCACGGATTTCTACCAGCTTGATGTCGAGATGTCGTTCGTCGAGCAGGAGGACGTGTTCGCGGCTGTGGGGCCAGTGCTGCAAGGCGTGTTCGAGGAATTTGCCGAGGGCAAAAAGGTCGATCCTTGCACCGACTGGCCGCGCATCCCTTACGCGGAGTCGCTGTTGAAATACGGCTCTGACAAGCCCGACCTGCGCAACCCGATTGAAATGCAGGTCGTGTCCGAACATTTCCGCGGCTCTGGCTTTGCGATCTTCGCGAAGCTCTTGGAAAATGAAGGCACCGAGATCCGCGCGATCCCTGCGCCCACGGGCGGCTCGCGCAAGTTTTGCGACCGGATGAACGCCTTTGCTCAGGCGCAGGGGCTGCCGGGGATGGGGTATATTTTCTGGCGAAAGAAGACGGTGGAATCTGTCGCACAAGAACTCTCTATCACGGTGCAAGCTGCGCGGGCGAAAATAGAAAGCGCCGAATTGACACTTGAAGGGGTCGAAGCCGCTGGCCCCCTCGCCAAGAATATCGGCCCCGAACGCACGGAGGCAATCCGCCAGCAACTCGGCCTCAGCGAAGGCGACGCGGCCTTCTTCCTCGGCGGCAAGCCCTCGCAATTCGAAGGCGTCGCCGCGAAAGCGCGGGACGAGATTGGCCGCGAGTTGAAGCTCACCGATGAGAACCGCTTCGCCTTCGCCTGGATCGTCGATTTCCCGATGTATGAGGCCGACCCTGAATCTGGCAAGATCGACTTCTCGCATAACCCCTTCTCCATGCCACAAGGCGGCATGAAGGCGCTGGACGGCGATCCGCTGCAGGTCAAGGGCTATCAGTATGACCTTGCCT
>SKRP01000224.1 GCA_007118445.1 Natronohydrobacter sp. | reverse complement strand
CCGTAGAACACACCGTTCAGATTGACATTGATGACCTTGTGCCATGCGTCCAGCGGATACTCACCTGTCGGGGCCTGTGCGCCACCGATACCCGCGTTATTGACCGCGAGATGCAGCGCGCCGGTCTCGGATTCAGCCTGCGCAACCAGCGCTTCCATCGCCGCCGGATCGGCGACATCCGCCGCGAAAGCCGTGGCCTTGCCGCCACGATCCAGGATTGTCGCCACCACCTGTTCGCAATGCGCCGCATCCAGATCCGACACGACAACATGCGCCCCGGATGCGGCGAGTTCCAATGCGATGGCCTCGCCGATCCCTGACGCGGCCCCGGTCACAATGGCAGTTTTCCCTGCGAAATCGAACATGGCTGTTTCCTTTCCTCATGTGAACAAGCCTGAACCAGCACCATGCCGCAAGGCAAGCCGCGCGTCCTTGCGCTCGCGCAAAGCCGATATAAGAAATCATCGGGACGCATGAATAGCAAAAGACCCGCCGGACAAGGGCGGGTCTTTCAGTAGTTCGTTCAGAATCTGGTGAGAGTCATTCGCCAAATTGCGCCAGATAGGCGTAGATGTCTTCGGCAGACCCGCGCAGACGATGGTTCATGTTCGAACGCGCGCGCGGATCGTCATTCAGCTCCCGCAGGAAACCGCTCGGGTCGTTTACATAGGCCACAAAGGTCTCTTCATTCCAGACGAGCCCGGCTTCGCCAGCATCGACAATCGCACTGGAAAAGCGCGTATAGCCTTCATAGGCCCCGGCCTGACGCCCGACAATGCCCCACAGATTCGGGCCGGTCGGCGACACGCGCTGGATGACCTCTCCATCCGGAGAGGCGATTCCGTGGCAGCTGGCGCATTGGCGGAAATTCTGTTCGCCTGCAGCTGCATCACCCGTGGGTTCTGCGACAGCAGTGAACGGCAACAGGGCAACGGCCACTGCGATGGATGTCAATCTGGTCATAACACTCTCCCCGGTTACGAAGGCCCAACGCGCTCACGAACGCGAGTCACGCCTCACTTCATGCCCGAAGATACTGACCCATACCAGATAGGCAAGGCGACAAAATGACTATGTGACCTCGGGTTTTTCATCACATTTCCGCCTATGGCGTCCTTGGGACCTGCCCGAAGCTGCGAATCGCCCGCTGGTTCGCGGGCGATCCGGTTTTCGCTGCAGCGCTTTATGGCAGCGCCGGGATTTCGATATGCGGCATCTCGCCGGTCAGCGCATCCATGAAGGCCACGAGATTGTCGAGCTCTTCATCGGTGAAATCCTGCCCCAGCATCTGCTGGCCCATCAGCTGGATGGCTTCATGCAGCGTCTCGACCGACCCGTTGTTGAAATAGGGATAGGTCACGGCCACATTGCGCAGCGTCGGCGTGCGGAAGGCGAACATGTCTGCCTCGTCACCTGTGACAAGGAAACGGCCCTCATCGGTCGAACCGGGCAGCTCGAACCGGTGGAAATTGCTGTCGGTCAGCGCCGGGCCATTGTGACAGGCGACACAGCCGGCATCGACAAAGAGCTTCATCCCCTCGACCTGCGAGCCGCTCATTGCCTGCACATCACCAGCAAGGAACCGGTCCAGCGGCGAATTGGGCGTGTTCAGCGTGCGCTCGAAGGTCGCAATCGCCAGCGCCACATTGTCCTGATTGATCGGATCCGCGTCATCCGGGAAGGCGGCTGCAAAATGCTGGTGGTAGATATCGAATTCCTTCAGCCGCTCGATCGCCTCGGCCAAGGTCATGTTCATCTCGATATCGGCCTGAATCGGCCCCAGCGCCTGACCTTCCAGATCAGGCTCGCGCCCGTCCCAGAATTGCGACTGCAGGAAGCCCGAGTTCAGCACGGTCGGCGTGTTGCGCTCGCCCACCTGACCACCATGACCCACAGCGCGCGGGATACGGTCGGACCAGCCCAGCGCAGGGTTGTGGCAGGTGGCGCAGGAAATCACACCCGAGGCCGAGATACGCGGTTCAAAGAACAGCATCTTGCCGAGTTCGATCTTTTCCGGTGTCATCGTGTTATCTGCCGGGATTGGCGGCAGATAGGGCAACGGCTCGAAGAAATCCATGTATTCTGCGATGTCTTCGGCGTGGATTGCCGTGGCACTCAGCACCAGGGCGATGGCCGAAGCGCCAAGCCGATGCAGGTGTCTGGGGGTCATGATAGCCTCCTGTTCATGGTCAGTCATGCGATGTCGCGCGCATGACCCACATCAAACGAAGCTGTCATCGAAGCGCCTTGATCTGGGTCAAGGCTTAGAATGTTTCTAAACATATGTTTTCAGAATATATTTTATAGTTTTCGCTCAGATCCTTGGAGGCCAGACCCGTTCAGAATCTGCCGCAATCCATGCCTGCACCCAACCCGGCAGTTGCGGGCTTTCTGCGGCCTGCCCCATCGCCTCCAGCACATGCGCGGGTGCCACGATACCCTGCGCCGAGGTGATCGCGGACCGGATCAGGATGTGATTGGCGCAGTCCTTGCCCAGCCACATGGCCTGTTCAATGTAGAAGAACCGTGCGTCCCATCCGATGCAGCGCGAGCGCATCTCGAAGCGCTGGAACGCCTTGATCCGCTTGCGGTAGCGCGTCGTGTTGCCCGCAACGGTAATCCCCCAGCCCTGCGCCCGCAGCACCGCTGTCAGGCCCGCACGATGCCCCATCGGGATGCGCCCCAGATCATAAAGCGTCAGCGTGCGGCCATTGTTCAGCTCGATCCACGGATCCAGATCCCAGGGCCAGCAGCGATGATGCGACACATGCGTGTCCAGCAGCCCCAGCGCAGGCGCATTGCGGAACTTGAAGATTTCCTTGAAGAAACGAAAGATCGGATACATGGCGCGGCTCCTGTGTCTGGTCCAGCCGTGGGCTGCAGGCGCGCCCGCGTCAAGGCGGTCGTTGCGTCACAGCATCTGCAGGCGCTCCAGGATCGCAGCGCCGAAACGGTCTACCCGCGCCTCGTCCATCCCCTTGATGCGCGCCAGTGCGGCCACAGAGGCCGGACGCACCTCGGCAATCGCGCGCAGCGTGGCGGGGGCGAGCGTCAGCAGCTTTTCAGTGCCATCCGCGCCGCGCTCCAGTCCGCGCGCGATCTCGAACAGCTCGTCATACAGACCACCCGCCGCGCGCCCCGCCAGCTTGCGCCTTTGCGGATGCTGCGCTTCGGGCGCGGCCCCGGTGATGACTTCGAGAAACAGCGCGCCATAGCGTTCCAGCTTGTTCGCGCCCACGCCAGAGATCCGCGCCATCGCATCCATGTCGCCGGGCCGTGTCTCGGCCATCTCGATCAGCGTGCGGTCGGTGAAGATGACATAGGCTGGCACCCGCGCCTCGTCCGCCAGCGCGCGGCGCTTGGCTTTCAGCGCAGACAGCAGCGGCGCATCCTCCTCTGACACCAGCGCCTTGACTGCAGGCCCGTCCTTGGCGCGCGCGACCGTATCTTCGCGCAGATGGATCTCCGCCTCGCCGCGCAGGATCGGGCGGGCGGCTTCGGTCATGCGCAATGCCCCGTGGCGTTCGGGGTCGGGGCGGATCAGGTCGCGCCCCATCATCTGCCGGAACACTGCCTGCCATTTCGCGCGGCTGAGATCGCGGCCCACGGCAAAGGTCGGCAGCGCATCATGGCCGCGCTGCCTGACCTTGGCCGTGGCATTGCCGGTCAGAATGTCGATCAGATGGCCCGCCCCGAAACTCTCGCCCGTGCGCAGCGCGGCAGAGAGCGCCTTGCGCACCGGTGTCGTGGCATCGAACAGCTTGACCGGGCTGGCACAGAGGTCGCAATTCCCGCAAGGTTCCGACGTCTCGCCGAAATAGGACAGAAGCACCTGACGGCGGCATTGCACGGCCTCGGCCAGCCCCAGAAGCGCATTCAGTCGGGCGTGATCGGCCTGTTTGCGCTCCAGCGGTGCGGGGCTTTCGTCGATCTGGGCGCGGCGCAGGCGGATATCATCAGGGCCGAACAGGGTCAGCGTGTCAGCGGGCGCGCCGTCGCGGCCTGCGCGGCCGATTTCCTGATAGTAGCCTTCGATGGATTTCGGCAGATCAGAATGGGCGACCCAGCGGATATCGGGCTTGTCCACGCCCATCCCGAAAGCAATCGTCGCGACCACGATCAGATCATCCTCGCGCTGGAACAGTTCCTCGACCATGCGCCGGGCGTGCGCTTCCATCCCGCCATGATAGGCGCGGGCATTGTGGCCTGCCTCATTCAGCGCCTGCGCCAGCGCTTCGGTTCGGGCGCGGGTGGCGCAGTAGATGATGCCCGCCTGCCCCTTGCGCGCGCTCGCATAGGCCATGAGTTGCTTGCGCGGGCTGTCCTTGACCGCGAAATTCAACCGGATATTGGGCCGGTCGAAACCCCGCAGAAAAACCTGCGGCGCGGCCCCGTCAAACAGCCGCTTGATGATCTCGGTACGCGTTTCTGCATCCGCGGTCGCGGTGAAGGCCGCCAGCGGCACACCGAGCGCGCGGCGCAGATCGCCCAGACGCAGGTAATCGGGGCGGAAATCATGGCCCCACTGGCTGACGCAATGCGCCTCATCGACCGCGATCAGGCGGCAATTCGAGCGCCGCAGCAGATCGACGGCCGCCGATCCCGCCAGCCGCTCGGGCGCGATATACAGAAGCTTCATCTCGCCCCGCGACAGCGCCAGATGGACGGCCTCGGTTTCGGCTTCGGTATTGCCAGAGGTGAGCGCGCCTGCGGATACGCCCAGTTCCTGCAAGCCGCGCACCTGATCGCGCATCAAGGCAATCAGCGGCGAGATGACAACCGTCAGCCCCTCGCGACACAGCGCGGGCAGCTGGTAGCAGAGTGACTTGCCGCCGCCTGTCGGCATGATCGCCAAAGTGTCGCGCCCGGCCAGCACGGCATCGACGATTTCGGCCTGACCGGGACGAAACGCCGAAAAGCCGAAGACCCGCGACAGGACCGAAGATGTATCCGGCATGAGGTCAGACAAAGACACCGATATTGTTGATCAGGATGATGCGAATGGCGTATATCGCGATCAGCGCGACCAACGGGGCCAGATCGATCCCGCCCAGATCGGGCAGAAACTGGCGTATGCGCATATAAATCGGCTCCACCAGCCGGTTCAGCCCGTCCCAGATCGAGGCCACGATCGGCGAGCGCAGGCTGAGCACCTGAAAATTGATCAGCCAGCTCAGGATGATATGGGCGATGATGATGAATTGCGCCACGCTCAGGATGAGCAGCAGAATCTGGATCAGGGACAGCATCGCGCGCTCCTTTGGGCTTGATCTGGCGCAAACCTAAGGGGCCGGACCGGAAAGGGCAAGACAGCCATCTGCAGATTTGCCCTTGCGACAGACCGCCTACTGGACAATCCGACGCCGATGCATAGGTTCGTCCCAAATTGCGCAAGGAATACTGGTCCCATGCTTGTTCTCCTCTCACCTGCGAAGAAACTCGACTGGTCCGAGCGCGGCAACCCGGTCCCGCTCAGCGCTCCTGATTTTCAGGCAGACGCTGTGGAACTGGCCGCCGAGGCCCGCAAGATCGGCGCGGAGGGGCTGAAGAAGCTGATGAAAATCAGCGACAAGCTGGCGCAGCTGAACCATGAGCGTTTCCTGCAATTCGCGGACAGCCCCGCACCCGAAGCCACCCGCCCGGCGATCCATGCCTTCAACGGCGACACCTATACCGGGCTGCACGCAGCCTCGCTCGACGCCGATGCGCTGGCCTGGGCCGAGGACCATCTGCGCATCCTTTCGGGGCTTTACGGTGTGCTGCGACCTTTTGATGCGATGCAGCCCTATCGGCTGGAAATGGGCAGCCGGCTGAAAACCGCGCGTGGCGCGTCGCTCTATGACTGGTGGGGTAGCCGGATCGCAGAGGCGCTGAATGACACGGCAGAGGCAACAGGCAGCCGGGTGATCGTGAATTGCGCCTCGCAGGAATATTTCGGCGCGGTGGACCGCACGGCGCTGCGCCCCCGCGTGATCGCGCCGGTGTTCAAGGACCAGCGCGCAGGCGAAGAACCGAAGATCGTGAGCTTCTTCGCCAAGAAAGCGCGCGGGGCGATGGCGCGGTTCATCCTTGAAAACCGCCTGACCGATCCTGACAGCCTGCTCGATTTCGACACGGCAGGCTATCGCCATGCGCCAGAGCTGTCGGCACCGGATGCGCCTGTCTTTCTGCGCCAGATCTGAGCGCTGCGCGCTCATCCGTCCTGCCAGTCCACATCCTGCGGCGCGTGATCGCGCAACGCTGCAAGCAATTCCCTTTTCTTCAGCGGCTTGGTCAGCATCGCATTCATGCCTGCAGCCATGATCCGGTCAATTTCCTCCTGCATCGCATGGGCGGTCAGCGCGATGATCGGCACATCCCGCCCTGCCGTTTCCGCCCGGATCAGGCGCGTGGCCTCGCGCCCGTCCATTTCCGGCATCGACACATCCATGAAAATGATATCCGGGCGCAGGGATTCGAAAATCCCGACCGCCTGCCGCCCGTTTTCTGCCAGATGCAGGTCCAGCGGCAGGCTCTGGACCATTTTTGAAAACACAAGCTGATTGGTCTTGTTGTCCTCGGCATAAAGCACCTGCAATCTGCGGGTGACAGCAGGTGGCGGCGGGGGCGCATCCGGCATTGTGGCGACAGGCGCGGCGAGATCAGCCGCCCGCCCGTCAAGGACCGCCACCAGATCGCGCCAGAGCAGAGGCTTGGGCAAGACCGCCCGCAATTCATCGCGCCGGTCGAGGCAGCGCGCCTCGGCAAGGTTGGAGCAGATCATCACCACCGGCCGTTCGCCCATCTGCGCCATCAGTTCGGCCAGCATGTCCGCACCATCCTCGCGACAGATATCCTGATCAATGATGGCCAGGTCCGGCGGCGTTTTCAGCAGATTGCGCAAGGCAACCCCGCTTTGCGAAGCGGTCTGGACGCGCGCGCCAGAGGCCTGCAGACGCCGCGAGATGATCTCGCGGCTGATCAGCTGATCGCTGATCAGCAGCACCGAGCGCAGCGTGTCGGGCAGCGGGATCGGACCGACCGGACCGCCATCACCGCCAATCGGCAGTTCCAGCGACAGGCCGAAACAGGACCCGATGCCGGGATCGGACTCGACCCAGATATTGCCGCCCATGGCCGCAACGATCTGCCGGGTGATCGCCAGCCCGAGGCCGGTGCCCTCGTAGCGGCGATTTGTGCCTTCATCGACCTGACTGAATTCGGTGAAAATACGGTCCTGATGCTCCCGCGAAATGCCGATGCCAGTGTCCTCGACCGTGATATTGACCATCTGCCCATTGGCCGAACTGCCCATGCCCAGTGCGCGCACCAGCACATAGCCGGTTTCGGTGAATTTGATCGCATTACCCACCAGATTGGTCAGCACCTGCCGCATCCTGCCCGGATCGGCCACCAGCAGACAGGGCAGGAACATGTCATAGTCAACAATCAGCTCCAGCGCCTGCGCCCCGGCTGCAGGTGTCAGCAGGGTCAGCACGTCATGGATCATCTTTTCCAGATCGATGATTTCGGGATGCAGTTCCATCCGGCCCGCATCCATCTTCGAATAATCCAGAATATCATTGATGATCGTGACCAGCGCCTGGCCCGAACTGGTGATCGTCTCGGTATAGCTGCGCTGTTCGTCATCGAGATCGGTTTCGGCCAGCAAATCCGCCATCCCGATCACGCCATTCATCGGCGTGCGGATCTCATGGCTCATATTGGCGAGGAAGGCCGATTTCGCCTCGGTCGCAGCTTCGGCTTTTTGCTGCGCTTCGATCAGCTCTGACTGGTAGCGCAGCGTTTCGGTGATATTGCTGCTCAGCGATACCAGATCACCATTGGCAACCCGACGCTCGACCAGCCGGATCGACATGCCATTGCTGAAATGCAGCTGCACCGGATCGATCGCCGCACCGGACCAACGCGCCATCATCATCGACACCCAGTCATCCGCGCTCGTATCCTGCAGGTCGACCAGCCCCTCATGCGCGCAGATTTCAGCGATGCGCTTGTAATCTATGCCCGGCTGCACTTCGGGAAAGTCACGGAACACGCTCAGATAAGCATGATTCGCCAGGATCAGCGCCCGATCCCGGTCAAATACGGCAAACCCGTCCTGCAGGGTTTCCACAGCCGCGCGCAGGCGTTCATTGGCCAGCGTCAGATCCTGCGAGACCTGCGAATTCGTTCCTTCCAGCGTTTCGGCGTGGCTTTGTGCGCGCTCCAGCGCCGCGCGCTGCGCCATGACCTGATCCGACAGCGCAAACGCATGTTGCGTCAAACGGTCATTGGCCGCCTGCAACTCGCGGCGCACCTGCTCATACAGCCGCTCGGCACGCAAACGCGCGCGCCTCTCGCGGGCGAGCAGATCCTGGGCTGGCGGGCGGAATGTCATCAAACGGGCTCTGACCCCTTGGCTTTCGGGTCATACTCACCATAACGCCTGAAGAAAGCCTTAAACCGCGCTCAACAAGCCGGAACAGCTTGTCGCGACTGCGCGCCCCGCGCAAAAGGCTCATGCGGCGCGGCGGTCACTGCGACATGCGCACGTCGCTCTGCCCCCCGGTCAATCCCGGCCCCGCGGGCCCGCGTCGTGGCACGGACCGTGATGTTGCGTCCTGCATCAGCGGGCATGCGTGTTTTCATGTCGGCGACCGAACCCCCCTTTCCGAGCAGCACGCTACGCGCTAGCCTAGAGCGAACCAATGACACACAGGCCCTGACATGACGCAAGACCCTGCTGCAATGGCCTTCCTGCTTTCGCGCCGGTCGCGCCCGGCCCGGATGCTGGCCACCCCGGCCCCGGATCGCGCCACGCTGACCGGGCTTCTGACCGCTGCCGCGCGGGTGCCCGATCACGGCAAGCTGGAGCCCTGGCGCTTCATCGTGCTGACCGCCCCGGCGCTGGCCGCTCTTGCCCGGACCGTTTCCGCACGCGCCGAGGCGCTGGGGCTGCCGCCCGAAGCCGCTGACAAGGCCGCCGTGACCTTCGCGCAGAGCCCGCTGGCCGTGGCCGTGGTGGCAAGCCCCAAACCGTCCGAGAAAATCCCGCAGATCGAACAGACCCTGTCTGCAGGCGCGGTCTGTCTGTCACTGGTCAATGCGGCGCTGGCCTCGGGCTGGGGCGCGTGCTGGCTGACCGGCTGGGCGGCAATGGACAAGGGCGTGCAGGACAGTCTGGGGCTTGCCCCGCAGGAGTGGATCGCAGGCTTCATCCATATCGGCACCAGCAGCGCGACCCCGCCGGAGCGTCCGCGCCCTGATATCGCGGCGCTGACCACATGGCGGGACTGATCCGCCAGAGCTATGTGCTGGCCTTCGCGCAGTTGCGCGAGGCGCGGTTTCGTCAGATCACCCTGATCGGCGCAGCGCTGTCGCTGGCGCTGCTTTTCGCGCTCTATGCGCTGCTGATCCAGGTCTTCACCAGCTTCGACGACGAGGTTTTCACCTTTTCCGACGGCACCCGCATGGACCGGCTCGGCAATTTCTTCTCGGTGACTTCAGTGGCGACGATGCTGATGCTGTCCGTGTTCCTGATGGCCCCGGTCGCGTCGCTGTTCACAGGTTTGCACCTGCATTCTGTGGCCGACGCGGTCGAAGCGCGCCATTTTCCGGCACGCGGACCAGCCCGGCCGCATGACACTGCCCGGCTCTGGCGCGACTCGGCGGGGTATTTCGGATTGCTGCTGGCGCTCAATCTGGCAGTGATGATCAGTTTCGCGATCTTCGGGCTGCTCTGGGGGCTGGTGCTGTTCTGGGCGGTGAATGGCTGGCTTCTGTCGCGCGAATACAGCACCATGATCGCGGAACGCAGCATGGACCGGGCGGCAATCCGGGGGTTCCGGCACCGCCATCGCCGCCAGTTGCTGCCAGCAGGGCTGGGGCTGGCCATCCTGCTCAGCGTGCCGCTCTTGAACCTGCTGATGCCGGTCATCGGGGTTGCGGCTTTCACCTATCTCACCCATGCTCTTGCAGGACCGACCTTGAAGGAGGGCACTCCGTGATCTTTGCCTATCGCCATGCATTTGCACAATTGCGCGACCCGCGTTATCGCCGCCTGCTCTGGATAGGGCTGGCCCTGTCGCTGGTCCTGCTGACCGCGCTTGCGGCCTTCTTGATGCTGATCATCCAGCTGCTGGTCCCCGGCACATTGTTCCTGCCGATCATCGGGCCGGTTCAGGATATCTCCGAAGGGGTCTCGGTGGGCATGTTTCTCTACCTGCCCTGGCTGTCGATCTTCCTGATGGTACCCGTGGCGTCGATCTTCACCGGCTTTTTCCTGGATGATGTGGCCGACGCGGTCGAGGCCGAGCATTACCGTGGCCAGGCCCCGCGCAGCCGCGTGCCATGGGGCGAGGCCGTAAGCGACGGTCTGCGCTATTTCGGGCTTCTGGTCGCCGTGAACATGCTGGGCATGGCGGTGTTTGCCATTTCCAGCGGCTGGGGCATCGCGATTCTCTGGGCGCTGAACGGTTTTTTCCTCTCGCGCGAATATTTCATCATGATCGCGCGCCGCCAGAACGACCCCGATGCCGCAAGAGCGCTGTTCAAAAGCGATTTCTACTGGCTCTGGCTACCCGGCGTGATTCTGGCCATCGGGCTGAGCATACCGATTCTGAACCTGGTCATGCCGTTGATGGGGGCTGCGGTATTCACCCATATGTATCACCGCCTGCACCCTGCAGAAGCTACTGACTCCGCGTGATACCCTCGATCATATCATAGGTGATGATTTCGGACAGGATAATTCCTGCAACAACCACGAATGTTGCAGTGGCGATGATCGTGACCAGCTTGACCTTGCGCCACATCTGCGCGTCCTGCGGAGCACCTGCGGGTGTGCCGGGCACGATCTCGCCGGCATCGGCCTGCGATCTGGGGCGGAAAGGCAGCACCAGGAACATGGTCATGAACCAGATGATCCCGTAAAGTGCTATGGCCGACATCACCGACATCAGACCTGCTCCAACTCGACCAGACAACCATTGAAATCCTTGGGATGCAGAAACAGAACGGGCTTTCCATGCGCACCGATCTTCGGCTCGCCCGTGCCCAGGACCCGCGCACCTTCGGCTTTCAACCTGTCGCGTGCGGCAAGAATATCCTCGACCTCGTAGCAGATATGGTGGATTCCGCCCGCCGGGTTCTTGTCGAGAAAGCCCTGAATAGGACTGTTCTCGCCCAGGGGATATAGCAGTTCGATCTTCGTGTTCGGCAGGGTGATGAAGACCACCGTCACACCGTGATCCGGCTCATCCTGCGCAGGGCCGACATCGGCGCCCAGCGTGTTGCGGTATTGCGCCGCAGCGGTTTCCAGATCCGGCACCGCGATCGCCACATGATTCAAACGTCCGATCATTCTTTTCTCCACGCGCAGAAATCGAGGCATGCCTAAGCGAAAACCGCGCATCAAAGCAAGCCCCCCTGCCCCAAAGCGTGACCAAGGGCCGCATAAAGACGCGCGCTTAACGCAAATTTAGCGAGTCTGCGCTGTGATGGCTGAAGCTGCACAGGAGGATGCCATGACCACAACCCATGCACGGACCAGCGCGCCAACACGCCTGCCGCGGCAGAGTTTCAGCCCGCCCCCCGGTCACCGCGGCGGAACCCTGCTTCTGGTCGAAGACAGCCGCCAGACCAGCGACTCGATCCGGCTGATGTTCCAGGGTGCCATCGGGCGGTTGCGGCGCACTGACAGTTTGCAAGGGGCGCGGCGTCACCTGTCGCTCTACACGCCCGATGCTGTGCTGGTGGATCTTGGTCTGCCCGATGGCAACGGGCTCGATCTGATCGCCGATCTGACCATGGACAACACGCGTCTGCCACTGATCATCGCCATGTCCGGCCAGCCCGAACTTGAAACGGCGGCCCTAGCCGCCAGAGCGGACGCGTTCCTGGCCAAACCCTTCGAGAGCGTCGCGCAGTTCCGCAGATTGCTGGCCCCGGCATTCTTTGCCCTGCGCGCGACACCTGCCCCGCCCGGGGCCCTGCCTCAACGCACCCTAGGCTTGCGCGACGATCTGTTTCTTGCGCTCGAGTTGCTCTGCGGGCGGGCGCAGGAAGACCGGCGCGGCTACGCGCTTCAGTTCACGGCCGCACTGGCGCGCGCTCTGGAAGACACTGCCCTGGCCGAAGCCGTGCATGACGCGCGCAGATCAGGTGATGCAGTGCCGCTGATCGCATGTCTGCGCAGGCGCCTTGCAGATCAGCCGTTGATCTGACATCCGCGCCTACCTGCTGTAAGGTGCGTGCTTCAGCACGCACCCTACCTGCATCCGCACTAATCCTGTCCGACGCCTCGGACCCACTCAGTCCTTTTGCGCAAGCCGCAATCCCAAGTCGCGCAATTGCTCATTTGTCGGCTCTGTGGGCGCTTTGAGCAGCAGATCCTCTGCGCGCTGGGTCATCGGGAACATGATCACCTGCCGGATATTCTGCTCGCTCGCCAGAAGCATCACGATCCGGTCGATGCCCGCCGCGCACCCACCATGCGGGGGCGCGCCGTATTTGAATGCCTTGACCATGCCGCCGAAACGTTTGTCCACTTCCGAGGCCGGATAGCCTGCGATCTCGAAGGCGCGATACATGATCTCTGGTTTATGGTTGCGGATCGCGCCCGAGAGGATCTCGTAGCCGTTGCAGGCAAGGTCATACTGATAGCCCTTGACCTGCAGCGGATCGCCGTCCAGCGCCTTCATGCCGCCTTGTGGCATGGAGAAGGGGTTATGCGAGAAGTCGATCTTGCCAGATTCAGGATCGGCCTCATACATCGGGAAATCGACGATCCAGGCAAAGGCGAAACGGTTTTCGTCGGTCAGCTTCAACTCGCGGCCAATCTCGTCGCGGGCTTTTGCAGCGACGCTTTCGAATTGCGCAGGCTTGCCTCCGAGGAAGAAGGCCGCGTCGCCTTCGCCCAGACCAAGCTGAACTCGGATCGCCTCGGTCCGTTCGGGGCCAATATTTTTGGCGAGGGGCCCAGCTGCTTCGAGCAAAGGTTTAATGTCACCAGACTTTAACTGTCGCTGAACATTCGCCATAGAAAGGTCGAGCCGTTCCGCCATGGACTGCTGCGACTCAACACGCCAGAAAATATACCCCATCCCCGGCAGCCCCTGCGCTTGCGCAAAAGCGTTCATCCGGTCGCAGAACTTGCGCGACCCGCCGCCCGGTGCGGGGATTGCGCGGATCTCGGTGCCGTCAT
>SKRP01000232.1 GCA_007118445.1 Natronohydrobacter sp. | reverse complement strand
CGGTCTGGGGCGTCCATTTCACCAGCCGGTCGATGCTCTCCAGCGCGCGGGCGCGGATCGTGTCGCCATTCGTGCCCATCCCATCATCGAGCGGCTTGTCGATGGCCGCGAACCATTGCGCCGTGTTGCGATAGATCAGCGGCGCTTTCGAGCGCCAGCTATGCGGGTAGCTATGGCGCAGCTTGCCCTTGGCGAAAAGCGCGCCCGCATAGGCCAGTTGCTTTATGACAGCGACATTCGCGCCGCCTTCCTTGCCATCGGGCTTGACGATGACCTCGCCGCCGAAGAGCGGCAGGTCAGCGCGGTAGCTGCCATCTTCCAGCACATTATAGGTCATCGGCAGGCCATGTTTCAGACCGATCTGATAGTCATCATCGCCATGGCTTGGGGCGGTGTGGACAAAGCCTGTGCCCGCGTCATCGGTGACATGGTCGCCGGGGAGCATGGGGACGTCGAAATCCCATTCGCCCTGCGCGCCGTCCGCGCCCCGGAGCGGATGCGCCAGCACCAGCGCGTCAAGTTCAGCCGCAGAGACATCGCGCTTGCGCTCGGCCTTCACTTTCGCCGCGACCAGCGCGCTTTCGGCCAAAGCATCTGCCAGAACGACAAGTGCACCCACCTCTTCCTTGCCGCCCTCCAGCACCTCGGACACTTCATAAAGCCCGTAAGCAATCTCGGGCCCGAAGCAGACCGCGCGGTTCTGCGGGATGGTCCAGGGGGTCGTCGTCCAGATCACCACCGATACAGGTTTCATCTTGCCAAAAATACTCAAATCCGACGCCGCATCCCCGAAGGCCGTCACGGGAAACCTCACCCAGATCGTATGCGACGTATGGTCATGATACTCGACTTCCGCCTCGGCCAGTGCGGTCTTTTCCACGGGCGACCACATCACGGGCTTCGAGCCCTGATACAAAGACCCGTTCATCACGAGCTTCATGAACTCATCCGCGATCACCGCCTCGGCGTGGTAATCCATCGTCAGGTAAGGCCGGTCCCATTTGCCGGTGATGCCCAGACGCTTGAACTCCTCGCGCTGCACATCGATCCAGCCTTCGGCGAAGCGGCGGCATTCCTGACGGAAATCGACGATACCCACCGCATCCTTGTCCAGACCCTTGGCGCGGTATTGTTCTTCGATCTTCCACTCGATGGGCAGGCCGTGGCAATCCCAGCCCGGCACATAGCGCGCGTCATGCCCCAGCATCTGCTGGCTGCGGGTGATGAAATCCTTCAGCACCTTGTTCAGCGCATGTCCGATATGCAGGTTGCCATTCGCATAGGGCGGGCCGTCATGCAGGATGAAGGGTTTGCGCCCCTCGGCAGTCGCGCGCAGGCGGTCATAGATGCCAAGGCGCTCCCAGCGGGCCAGCCATTCGGGTTCGCGCTGGGGCAGGCCCGCGCGCATGGGAAAATCGGTCTGGGGCAGGAAAAGCGTGTCTTTGTAGTCAGCTGTGTCGGTCATGTCGGCATCACTTTCGGAGTTTTCGCGGAATGGCAGGCGCCAAGGCTATCCCGGCACTCCGGGCGCGTCAGAGTGCCGGGACGCTAATTCGCAGAATGATCCGAAAGCCAGACATGCGCGCCTTATAGGCGTCTATCTTTTGGGCGTCCAGTGGGGCACTGGGGTCTGTCCGCTATAGCGCAGGCCTGGCTGCACTATACGTCAAGGAAGTTGCCCCCTTGACAATCTCCGCGGATATTTCTGCAAGAATGCAACAGCAAGAGGAGTTTGTCAGATGCTGATGCCGTTTCACTTTGCCTATCATGTCCGCGATCTGGACGAGGCGCGCGCGTTTTATGGCAGTATACTGGGCTGCAAGGAAGGGCGCAGCACCAAGACCTGGGTCGATTTCGATTTCTTCGGCCATCAGATCAGCCTGCATCTGGGTGAACCCTTCGCCAATGCGCCGACCGGCAAGGTGGGGGATCACATGGTGCCGATGCCGCATTTCGGGCTGGTGCTCGATGTCGCGCGGTTTCAGGCGCTGGCCGAACGCTTGCAGACCGCAGGTGTCGCATTCGATCTGCCGCCGAACCTGCGCTTCAAGGGCCAGCCGGGCGAGCAATGGACGATGTTTTTCCGCGATCCGTCGGGCAATCCGATCGAGGTCAAAGGCTTCGCCGATCACTCGCAGATATTCGCGTCCTGAGTCTCGGAGGCGATCCAGTCTGCCACGCCCGGCCCGATCGCCTGCAGGGGCAGCGCGACAATGGCAGGCAGGTCATAAGGGTGATGTCTGCGGATCACCTCGCAGGCGGCGTCAAAAAGGTGCGCAGGGGTTTTCATCCGCAACAGGGCTTCACTCTCAGAGTCGATCTGGCCCTGCCAGCAGAACAGGCTTTCCACTTTCGGCAGGATATTGGCGCAAGCGACCAGCCGCGCTTTCAGGCAGGCTTTGGCGATGGCCCGCGCGCTATCCTTGTCAGGACAGGTGACTTCAACTTCGAAACACTCCATGCGCTGCTCCTTCCGGTCTGATCCTGTCAGGGTGCCAGCGTCGGAAGGCCCTCTCCATGACCTGCGTCAAAGCCTCAGCAATTGGGGATGTTCACCGCCAGCCCGCCCAGCGCAGTTTCCTTGTATTTCTCGGACATATCCGCCCCGGTCTGGCGCATGGCCTCGATGCAATTGTCCAGTGGCATGAAATGCGTGCCATCGCCGCGCAGCGCAAGGCTGGCCGCCGAAACCGCCTTGATCGCGCCCAGCCCGTTGCGTTCGATACAGGGCACCTGAACCAGCCCTTTCACCGGGTCGCAGGTCATGCCCAGATGATGTTCCAGCGCGATTTCAGCGGCGTTTTCGACCTGTTCGGGCGAGCCGCCCAGCACCGCCGCCAGCCCGGCCGCTGCCATGGCCGACGCGGACCCCACTTCGGCCTGACAGCCGCATTCCGCCCCCGAGATCGAGGCATTATGCTTGACCAGCCCACCAATGGCGGCGGCTGTCAGCAGGAACTCGCCCACCCGCGCCTCTGTCGCCCCCGGCACATGGTCCAGCCAGTAGCGGATCGTCGCGGGCACCACGCCTGCCGCGCCATTGGTGGGCGCGGTCACGACCTGCCCGCCAGCGGCATTTTCCTCATTCACCGCCATCGCATAAGTGCTGATCCAGTCATTGATCACATGCGGCGCGGTCAGGTTCAGCCCGGCCTCGCGCTCCAGCGCTTCGCGGATCGCCTTGGCGCGGCGTTTCACCTTCAGCCCGCCGGGCAGCACCCCATCCGTCGCAAGCCCCCGGTCGATACAATCGCGCATCACCTGCCAGAGCCGCGTCAGACCCTGATCGAGCGCCCCCGGCCCCATCCGCGCCAGTTCATTGGCGCGTTTCATCTGCGCGATGCTCTTGCCCGAGGCACGCGCCATGTCCAGCATTTGTGCGGCTGTATCAAACGGATAGGGAATGGCCGGGCCGGTCTGGGCGGCTTCACGGCCCAGTTCGGCCTCGGTCACGACAAAGCCGCCGCCGATGGAATAATAGGTTTCCTGCGCGATCACGTCGCCCTGAGCGTCCAGCGCCATCAACCGCAACCCGTTGGCATGGCCAGGCAGCGGCGGGCCGTAATCGAAGATCAGATCGGTTTTCGGGTTGAATGTCAGATCGCCCAGCCCCTCGACACTGACCCGGCCCTCGGCCTCGATCTGTGCGAGCATGTCCTCGGCGCGCTCGGCGTCATAAGCGTCCGGCGTGAACCCGGCCAGCCCCAGGATCACTGCG
>SKRP01000026.1 GCA_007118445.1 Natronohydrobacter sp. | reverse complement strand
GGGTCGGATGTGAGCGTTTTCCACCAGGCCAGTGCGGCCTCCCATTGCGCACCTTTCGGGGCATGGGGGCGGCCCTTGACATAGTCGAAGGTTTTCTGGTCGGGCGCGATGAGGCCAGCGCGCGCGCCGCCCTCGATGGCCATGTTGCACACGGTCATGCGGCCTTCCATCGACAGCTCTTCGATGGCCTGACCGCAATATTCGATCACATAGCCGGTGCCGCCCGCCGTGCCGGTCGCGCCGATCACCGAAAGCGTGATGTCCTTGGCGGTCACACCGGGGCGCAGGGACCCCGTGATCTCGACCTTCATGTTCTTCGATTTCTGCTGGATCAGCGTCTGGGTGGCCAGAACATGTTCGACCTCGGATGTGCCGATGCCATGTGCGAGCGCGCCGAAAGCGCCATGCGTGGCCGTGTGGCTGTCACCGCAGACCACCGTCATGCCGGGCAGGGTCCAGCCCTGTTCGGGGCCGACAATATGCACGATGCCCTGACGGATATCCGAGACCGGATAGTAATGCAGGCCGAATTCGCGTGCATTGCGGTCGAGCGCTTCGACCTGAATGCGCGATTCCGCGTTCTTGATGCCGTGTTCGCGGTCGGGCGTGGTCGGCACATTGTGATCGGGCACTGCGATGGTCTTTTCGGGCGCGCGCAGCTTGCGGCCCGCCATGCGCAGCCCCTCAAAGGCTTGCGGGCTGGTGACTTCATGCACCAGATGGCGGTCGATATAGAGCAGGCAGGTGCCGTCTGTGTCTTCATTGACGACATGGGCGTCCCAGATCTTGTCATAGAGTGTCTTGGCCATGGTCTGAACTCTTGGCTGGAGGAAAAATATTTGCTGAGAGGGGCCGCTCAGGGCCGCGCATCCGGGTCAGCGAAGCCGGGCCAGAACCGAGCGGGCCTCGCGCTGGAAGCGCTGGGGCAGGCGTGCGTGGTCGGTCATGTCGAAAAAGCGACTCATCCGGGCTGAATACGCTGAAACAGGACGCAAGGCAACGGTCATCGCCTGCCCGCCATGCGCGAAGAGCCGCGCAATCGGGTTGCTTGGCGCGCGAAATCATCTCTGATTATTGAGATGCGCGGATTTGGATGCTATCTTTGGTGGAGCAACACCTTTCAGGAGGACAGATCTCTGTCTTACACCGACTCAACCGCTTTCGCCGCCCAGACAGAGACACAGCCTGTCCAGCCCTTGTCCAGCCAAGCGATCCTTGACCTGGTTTTGTCGTCGCTGGAAGATGACAAGGCCGAGGACATCGTGACGATAGACCTGCGCGGCAAGACGGCGATGGCCGATCACATGGTCATCTGTTCGGGGCGTTCGACCCGGCAGGTGGCGGCGATTGCCCAGAAACTGCTCGACCGGCTGAAAACGACCTTCCGCCTGTCGGCGCGTTCCGAAGGCAAGGATGTGGGCGATTGGGTGCTGATCGATACTGGCGATGTCGTCGTCCATGTGTTCCGGCCTGAAGTGCGCGAGTTCTATCAGCTGGAAAAGATGTGGCATGGCGCAGGCGGGTCTTCGGCCAGCTGATGCGCCTGCATATCTGCGCAGTCGGGCGGCTGCGCAAAGGGCCGGAGCGCGATCTGGTCACGGATTATCTGACGCGGTTTGATCGGACAGGGCGGGCATTGGCGCTTGGGCCGTGCCATGAGCATGAGGTCGATGAGCGCAAGGCGCTGACCATGCGGGATCAGGCGGTTTCGCTGGAACGTGTGGTGCCCGCCGGGGCAGCTATGGTCGCGCTCGATGAGCGCGGCGACATGCTGGATTCGCGTAGCTTCGCGCAGTTCATCGCCGCGACGCGCGATGCAGGGGCGAGCGACATGGCCTTTGTCATTGGCGGCGCAGATGGGCTGGAGCCTGCGCTGCGCGATGCTGCACGCAAGCGGATCTCATTTGGCGCGATGGTCTGGCCGCATATGCTGGTGCGGGTGATGCTGGCCGAACAAATATACCGGGCCGCAACGATCCTGTCCGGCAGTCCCTATCACCGCGACTGAATGAAAGGGGCCAGAGCGCAAGGCTCTGGCCAGTTGGCAAGACAGGAGAGGGAAAGCCTGTCAGGAGGGAAACTTGCGCGCCGGGCTACCAGCCGTCCGCCGCGCGGGTGCCGAATTTCTCGACCAGGAAATCGATCAGAGCGCGGACCTTGGGCTGCGTGTAACGCCCGGCCGGATAGACCGCATAGAGGCTCTGGACATCATGCGGAAGGTCGGGGATGACATCTTCGACCAGACCTGCCTTCATCGCGGGCGCGTAGAGGAAACTGGGCAGATAGGCGATGCCAAGCCCGCTGATTGCCGCATTGAGCAGGGATTGCCCGTCATTCACCGAGAACCATGAGGCCGAGCGCACCTGCCGCACTTCGCCCGAGGGCGCGGTGATCTTCCAGACCGAACTGGCGGCATTATGCGAGTAATAGAGCAGGCGGTGGTCGTTCAGATCGTCGATGCGTTTGGGGCGGCCATGTTCGGCCAGATAGGCGGTCGCTGCGATCAGACGCTGAGTGGCCTCGCAGATCTTGCGCGCGCGCAGGCTGGAATCGTCCATTTCGCCCATGCGGATGGCCAGATCGAAGCCTTCCGAGATCAGTTCGACATAGCGGTTCTTCAGGACCATATTCACCGAGACATCAGGGTAGCGGCCTAAAAACTCGCCCAGCACCGGCGACAGATGCGTTGCGCCGAAATCCGTGGGCACGGCAAGGCGCAGAATCCCTGACGGGGCCGATTGCATCGAGGTGACAAGGCTGTCGGCCTCGCCTGCGTCATTGAGCACGCGGCGCGCGCGATCATAATAGGCAAGCCCGATATCTGTGGGGCTGACGCGCCGTGTGGTACGGTTGAGCAGGCGCGCCCCAAGCCGGGCTTCAAGCGCGGACACATGTTTCGAGACGGCGGATTTCGAAATCCCCATCTTGCGCGCCGCGTCTGTAAACCCGCCCTGATCCACAACTGTGGCAAAGGCTTCCATCTCGGTCAGTCTGTCCATCACTCTGCCTTACGCAATCCTGCCTTCCAGAGTTTCACTTTCTGCATCAATTCGGGCAAGAATACGGTCGCGACCCGTCAGCACTGCGACAATACCGGTGTCTGGCCCGGATTCTCCCGATTGCGGTAAACAGAGCGGTAGGGACTGGCCCGGATTTCAGAACAATCCTACAGGCCGAAGCTGGTGAAGGGAATATACCTGACCATCGTCCCGGGCGTGATCTGTGCTGCGGCATCGGGTAGTTCGACCAGACCTTCGGCCCAGCTCAACCCGCTGATCCGGCCTGATCCTTCCGAGGCAAACACTTCGACCGCGCCTTGCCCATTAACCCGCGCGCGCAGATATTCGCGCCGCCCCGGTTTCTTGGATTTGGCAAAGGCTGCCGGAAGCATGTAGCCCTGCGGGCTGCGCCAGTCCCCGCCTGCGAGCAAGGACAGGGCCGGGCGGCCAAAGATCAGCGTGCAGACCAGTGCTGCGACCGGATTGCCCGGCAGGCCCAGCACTGGCACGCCGCGCCAGAGTGCGAGCGCCAGCGGGCGGCCCGGTTTCAGCGCGATCCGCCAGCTGCTCAGGTTGCCTTTTGCGCGCAGCAGGCGCGAGACATGATCCTCGTCGCCTGCAGAGGCCCCGCCGGATGTCAGGATCACATCGCAGCTTTCCGCGCCCTGATCCAGCGCCCCGGCAATCGCGCTTTCCGCGTCCGGCCATTGGCCCAGATC
>SKRP01000190.1 GCA_007118445.1 Natronohydrobacter sp. | reverse complement strand
TTCGCTCACCCGCGCAGGCGCGGTGCCATATACCATTTCTGTCATCGAACTGCCCGTTCTCTGTCGATTTGCCTGCTATTGCCCGTTTTTCGGGTCTTGACGTGCAGCGTAACCCGAAACCCTGCGCATTTCCAGAAGAAACACGGCACTGACGCGCTAGCGCATGGGGCCTGCCCGCAGATGACGCGGCCTGCTGCGTCTGGCGGGCAAAGGCAGCGGCACCATCAGCGCGCGCGCACCGGTCAGGATGGCGCGGCCTTCGGGGACCAGCGCCTGCAACGGGCCATCGGGCCAGTCCAGCCCGCCGGTATATTCCCCGAACGCGGGCAGGATCAGATGCGCCGCCCCGATCAGAAAGGCCGGGTGCCGCGCTCCGGCCAGACGCAGCTTGGGGTGGTAATGGCCAGAGATATCCGGCCCCTGCCCGGCGATATGGCGCAAGGCCAGCCCTGCGATCTGCAACTCGGCGCATTGCCGCCCCGGCAAACCGGACAGGCGCGGATCGTGATTGCCGCAGATCCATGTCACATCGGCGCGCGCGCAAAGCCCGGTGATCGCCGTGCCCTGCGCCTCGGCGGCCAGATCATCATCGAAACTGTCGCCCAGCGCGATCAGCCGCGCGGCACCGCTGGCCGCGAGTTCATCTTCAAGCCGCGCCAGCGTGGCCGCTGTCTCGAATGGCGGCAGAAGCGCGCCGCCGCGCCGCGCCATGCGCTCGGATTTGCCCAAATGCAGATCCGCGACGATCAGCGCGCCCTGCGCAGGCCAGAACAGCGCGCCCGAGGGCCGCGCGACAAATTCCTGTCCGTGGAAGCTGAAAGCCAGAGCGCTCATGGCGGTCAGATGCCGGTTTCTGCCTCGATCTGCAAGCCTGCCTCGCGCATCATCGCGGCCGCTTCTTCCTCCAGCAGGCGCGCGCGGCCCGAGGCGCGGATCGGCACGCGGCCTGCCTCCAGCATCAGCGGGGCGGCAAAGGGCGTGACATGCGGGGTCAGGCTGTGGACGATTTCGGGGCGGCTGGCGAGCATTTCCTCGATCCGCCCGAAATCGGCCAGCCCGCGCATCGCCTCGGCCCGCGTGATCCGCATCAGCAGGTGATCGGGGTCGAATTTGCGCAGAGTGTCATACAGGATATCGCTCGAGAACGTCGCCTGCTTGCCGGATTTGCGCCCCCCCGGCAGATTGCGCTGGATCAGCCCTGCGACCACAGCGACCGCGCGAAAAGTGCGTTTCATGACCGCATTGCCTGCAAGCCAATCCTCGAACCCGTCGCGCAGTCTATCGGGGTCCAGAAGCGGCGCAGGGTCGCGGACCGGCTCCAGCGACCAGATCAGAAGCGCGTAATCGGTGACGACAAATCCCAGCGGCGCAAGCCCCGCCTGTTCCATGCGGTGCGTCAGCAACAGGCCAAGGGTCTGGTTGGCATTGCGGCCAGCGAAGGAATAAAGCGCGAAATAGGACTGGCCGCCGCGCGCGAAAGTCTCGCAGGTCATGGTGCCGGGGCGCGGGAGGGTGGCGATTTCGGCCTGAAGGGCGAGCCAGTCGCGTGTATGGTCTGGCAGCGCATCCCATGCGTTACGATCACCGATCAAGGCCAGAACGCGGGCCGAAAGCTCGGTCGAAGTGGCCATCTTCAGACCATTGAACACAGCGATTTTCGGCGCGCGTGTGGGCTGCGGGGTGACTTCGACCACCATATCGCGCAATCGGTCATAGCGCACAGTCTGCCCGCCGATCAGGAATGTGTCACCGGGGGAAAGCGAAGCGGCAAACGCCTCTTCAATCTCGCCCAAGGGGGCACCGCCGCGCGGGCCACGGCGGACGCTCAGCAATTCGGGCGCAACGATGGTGCCGATATTCATGCGGATATCGCGCGGCGCGCGCGGGTCGCGCAGCTGCCACAGGCCATCGCGCTCTACCAGCCGTTGCCAGCGGTCATACGCGCGTAGCGCATAGCCGCCGGTTGCGACAAAATCGAGGCAGGCATCGAACTCCGTGCGTGACAGGGCCGCATAAGGGCCTGCGCGGGTGATCTCGGTGAACAGCGCGCCTGCGTCCAGCGGCCCCGCGCAGGCGAGAAGCAGCAGGTGCTGGCAAAGCACATCCAGCCCGCCGCGCGGGTCACGCCCGTCGCTGTCGAGATCATGCGCTGCGACCGCTTGCAGGGCCGCGACACATTCGAGCATCTCGAAGCGGTTGGCAGGCACGATCCGCGCGCGGGAGGGGGCATCATAGCGGTGGTTTGCACGCCCGATGCGTTGGACCAGCCGCTTGATGTTCTTCGGCGCGCCGATCTGGATGACCAGATCCACATCGCCCCAGTCCAGCCCCAGATCCAGACTGCCCGTCGCCACCACTGCGCGCAATTCGCCTGCAGCCATCGCCGCTTCGACCTTGCGGCGCTGCTCGCGCGCGAGGCTGCCGTGGTGCAACCCAATGGGCAGGTTTTCGTCATTCACCGCCCAGAGCGCTTGAAAGAACAGCTCGGCCTGCGCGCGGGTGTTGATGAAGACAAGCGTCAGGCGGGCCTTTTCAATCGCCGCCATCACATCGCGCGCGGCATAGGTCCCGCCTGCCCCGGACCAGGGCGGGGTGTGGGTCGTGGGCAGGATTGCAATATCGGGGGGTGGGCCGGGATCGGCCTGCACGATATCGGCCCCGCCCATGAACTGCGCCAGAGCCAGCGGGTTTTCCACGGTCGCCGACAGCCCCGCCATGCGTAGCCCCGGCGCGAGGGTTCGCAGGCGGGTGAGACACAGCGCAAGCTGATCACCGCGTTTCGATTCGGCCAGCGCGTGGATTTCGTCGATCACCACGCGCCGCAAGCCTTTGAAAATGCGCGGGGCCTCTGGATAGGACAGCATCAGCGCCAGGCTTTCCGGCGTCGTCAACAGGATATGCGGCGGATCGACCCGTTGACGCGCGCGGGTGGTGGCGCTGGTGTCGCCGGTACGGTCCTCGATGCGCAGATCAAGCCCCAGATCAGCCACAGGCCGCGCGAGGTTGCGGCCAATGTCATGCGTGAGCGCCTTGAGTGGCGAGACATAGAGCGTGTGCATCCCGTCGCTCAGCCCATCGCAAGCCGCAACCAGCGTGGGCAGGAACCCGGCCAGCGTCTTGCCGCCGCCCGTGGGCGCGATCAGCAGCGCATCGCCGGGGGCGCGCAGCATGGCGATCTGGTGCGGATGCGGCACCCAGCCTTGCGCCGCAAACCACCGGGCAAGCGCATCGGGCAAGGCAGGCTGGTCGAGCATGAAACGGTCCTTTCGCGCCCTAGAGCGTATCGCGTTCATTCGCATTCACGCCATGCGCTCTGGCCTATTGTTTTCGCATGTCGAAAAGCTCGGAACCGGTAACCACTTCCGAGCGACATGCTCTGGTAGGTAACGCAATCGCCATGCCCTGCAAGCACCCCCTTTCCCTTGCCCCGCACGGGGGCTATGTGGCGCGCATGAGCTTACGCGCGCGATATTGGGAAACAATCCCCCTGACCCAGATGACCTCTGATGAATGGGAGGCGCTCTGCGATGGCTGCGGCAAATGCTGCCTGAACAAGCTGGAAGATATCGACACGGAAGAACTGATCTTCACCCGCGTCGCCTGCCGCCTGTTTGATGACACGACCTGCCGCTGCGCAAATTACGCCGAGCGCAAGCGCCATGTGCCGGAATGTGTGGTCCTCACCCCGCGCAATCTGGATGAGATCGCCTATTGGATGC
>SKRP01000318.1 GCA_007118445.1 Natronohydrobacter sp. | reverse complement strand
GCGGGCTATTTCTTCATCGAGGATATCCTGCTGCTGCGCCCGCCCGGTCTCTGGGCGCTGCTGGTGCTGATGGGCAGCGAATATCTGCGCCGCCGCTCGGAACAGTTGCGCGGCTATGGGTTTCTCTATGAATATGCGCTGGTCGCGGGGCTGATGCTGGTGCTGTTTCTGGCCAATCGCGCAGTGCTCGCGATTGTGATCATGCCGCGCGAGCCGCTTGGCTTGAGCTTTGCGCATTTCCTCGTCACTGTGCTGGTCTACCCGGCGGTCGTGGCGCTGTCGCATTTCGTGTTCGGCCTGCGCAAACCGGCAACAGGTGAGGTCGATGCTCTGGGGCAGAAATTGTGAAACGCTCGGATCGTGAAAAGGAACTCAGCCGCCGCATGATCAGCCGCCGTGCGCTGCTGCTTGGCGGGTTGCAGCTTGGCTTTGCGGGCACGCTTTTGTGGCGGCTGCGCGACATGCAGCTCAATCAGGCCGAACAATTCCGGCTGCTGGCCGAAGAAAACCGGATCAACCTGCGCCTGCTGCCGCCGATTCGCGGGCTGATTCTGGATCGCAACGGGGTGATTCTGGCCGGAAACGAGCAGAATTACCGCGTGGTGATCAAACGCGATGATGCAGGCGATATTGATCTGGTCCTGAGCCGCCTCGCGCAGCTGATCCCGCTCAGCGAGGATGATATCGAGCGCGCGCGGCGTGACATGCTGCGCAACCGCCCCTTCGTGCCGGTCACAGTGGCCGAACGGCTGAGCTGGGAAGAAATCAGCCGGGTTGCCGCCAATGCCCCGGCCCTGCCTGGTGTCACGCCAGAGATGGGCATGTCGCGCCATTACCCGCTGCGCGCCGATACGGCGCATGTGGTGGGCTATGTCGGACCAGTGTCCGAGCGCGATCTTGAAGCGCTGGAAACCCCGGACCCGGTGCTGTTCATCCCGCGCTTCCAGATCGGCAAGAGCGGGGTCGAGCGCATGGCCGAGGACCGCTTGCGCGGGCGCGCAGGCTCGCAGCGGGTCGAGGTCAATTCCGTGGGCCGCGTCATGCGTGAACTTGACCGGGTAGAGGGCACACCGGGCACGAATGTCCATCTGACGATTGACGCGCGGCTGCAGAATTTCGCACTGGAACGCCTGCAGGGCCAGAGCGCGGCGGCGGTCGTGATGGATGTGCAGAACGGCGATATTCTGGCGCTGGCCTCGGGGCCGAGTTTCGATCCGAATCTTTTCGTGCGCGGCATATCGAGCGCGAATTTCAGCGAGCTTCTGAACAATGATTATCGCCCGCTGGTCAACAAGACTGTGCAGGGCATGTATCCGCCCGGATCGACCTTCAAGATGGTCACGGCGCTGGCCGCGCTCGAGGCCGGTGTCACGGACGGGCGCGAAACCGTGTTCTGCCCCGGCCATATGGATATTTCGGGCCACCGCTTCCATTGCTGGCGGCGTGGCGGGCATGGGCGTGTGGGGCTGGTCTCGGCGCTGGCGGAAAGCTGCGATGTCTATTTCTACGAAATGTCGCAGCGCTGCGGCATCGACAAGATCAACGAGATGTCCACCCGGCTTGGCCTGGGCTTCCGCTATGATCTGCCCATTACCTCGGTCGCGGGCGGGCTGAACCCGACGCGGGACTGGAAACAGCGCAACCGCGACGCGCCCTGGCGGGTGGGTGATACGGTCAATGCCTCGATCGGGCAGGGTTTCGTGCTGACAACGCCCTTGCAACTGGCCGTGATGACCGCACGGCTGGCCACCAACAGCGCTGTGCTGCCGCGTCTGGTGCGCGACCCGCTGGAGCGCGGCGATCAAGAGCTGGCCAATCTGGACCTGCGCCCCGAATGGCTGCGGATGGTCCGTCAGGGCATGCGCGAGACAGTCAATGACCGGCGCGGCACGGCCTATTCCTCGCGCATTGTGGCTGATGGGCAGGTCATGGCCGGAAAGACCGGCACCTCTCAGGTCTTCTCGATCAGCCGGGCGGAACGCGAAGCCGGGATCCGACGTCAGGAACAATTGCCCTGGAACCGGCGCAACCACGCGCTGTTTGTGAATTACGCCCCCGATGACACGCCGCGAATCGCGGTCTCGGTCGTGGTCGAACATGGCGGCGGGGGCTCATCGGCGGCAGCGCCCATCGGGCGCGATATCACGCTGGCCGCGCTGAATGACGGGCTGCCACCGCTCTCGGCCTATCCTGCCCCCCAGCGCAACCGTATCCAGTTCGAGCTGGACGAGATGCGCGAGCGCCTGCACCGACCCGAGGATCTGAGGCTCAGCCGCGCATGAGCTATCTTGAATACAATACCCGCCAGATGCCCAGCGGGCTGCGCAAGGTGCTTTATCTGAACTGGCCGCTGATCGCGCTGCTGATCATGGTGGCCTGTTACGGCTTCGTGATGCTCTATTCGATTGCGGGGGGCAGTCTGGAGCCATGGGCCGAACAACAGATCCGGCGTTTCGGCGTGGGGCTGATCCTGATGTTCGTGGTGGCCTTTACCCCTTTGTGGTTCTGGCGCTCGATTGCGGGGCTTGCCTATGCCGTGACGCTGCTGCTGCTGCTGGGGGTCGAGTTTTTCGGCACGGTCGGTATGGGCGCGAAACGCTGGCTGGTGATCGGGCCCTTGCGGCTGCAGCCCTCCGAACTGGCCAAGATCACCACGATCCTTGCGCTTGCCGCCTATTATGACTGGATCGACCTGAAGAAGATCTCGCATCCGGTCAATATCGTGATCGCTGCCCTGATCGCGCTGGTGCCGACGCTTCTGGTGCTGCGCCAACCCGATCTGGGCACCGCCATGCTGATCGCGGCCGGCGGCGGTGTGGTGATCTTTGCCGCAGGGGTGCATTGGGGCTATTTCGCTGCGCTGATCGGCTCGGTCGTGGCCATGGTGACAGCTGTCCTGCAGTCGCGCGGGACCGAGTGGCAGTTGCTCAAGGATTACCAGTTCCGTCGCATCGATGCCTTTCTCGACCCGACGATCGATCCGCTGGGGGCGGGCTATCATATCAACCAGTCGATGATTGCACTCGGATCAGGCGGCTGGTCGGGGCGCGGGTTCATGGAGGGCACGCAGGCGCGGCTGAATTTCCTGCCCGAGAAACACACGGATTTCATCTTCACCACGCTGGCCGAGGAATTCGGCTTTGTCGGGGCCTCGTCGCTGATGCTGCTTTACATGATGATCATCGGCGTCTGCCTGCTGACCGCCCTGCGCACCACCAACCGGTTCGGCGCGCTGGTGGTGATGGGTGTGATCGGCAATTTCTTCCTCTATTTCGCAGTGAACATGGCCATGGTGATGGGGCTTGCGCCTGTGGTCGGGGTGCCGCTGCCGCTGGTATCCTATGGCGGCTCGGCGATGCTGGTGCTGCTGATCGGCTTCGGGCTGGTGCATTCGGCCCATATCCACCGCGCGCGGCTGCCTTCATGAGCCTGACGCTGCTCTTCGCTGCTGGCCCGGATGATTTCGCCGCCTATGAAGCGCCGCTGCAGGCCGCGCTGTCGCGTGCGGGAATCGCTGGCCGTCTGGTCACCGAAGCCCCGCCAGAGACAATTGATTTCATCATCTACGCGCCCGCCAGCCCGCTGCGCGATTTCAGCCCCTTCACCCGCTGCCGGGCTGTGCTCAGCCTCTGGGCCGGGGTCGAGCGGATCGTGGACAATCCGACCCTCACCCAGCCGCTGGCGCGCATGGTCGATCCGGCGCTGACGCAGGGCATGGTCGAAT
>SKRP01000201.1 GCA_007118445.1 Natronohydrobacter sp. | reverse complement strand
CTTGCGTTCCAGCGCAGCGGCGGTCAGCAGGAAATCAAGCCCGTGATCATGCGTCAGCACCACAAAGGCACTGCCGGGGGCGGCGCGTGTGATCTCGACCTCGGGGATGGCGCTCAGCCGGGTTTCAACCCCTGCCGGGGCCTGCGCAAGTTCCCCGGCACGCGGGTCCACCAGAACAGTATGGACCGGCATCTGCGCGCTCAGACCCGCCAGCGCGCGGCCCAGATGCCCCGCCCCAAGGATGTAGAGCGCAGGCTGCGCTGCCTCATGCGCGCGGGCCTCGGCAATCTCTGCGTGGCGCGCTGGCCCGCTCAGCCGTTCCAGCAGCAGATGCACATGCCCGCCGCAGCATTGCCCGATTTCAGGGCCGAGCGGCAGCGCCATTTCACGGCGCAACACGCCATCCGCCAGCATCTCGCGCGCAGCGGCGATGGCGCGAAATTCCAGCTGCCCGCCGCCGATCGTGCCATGGCTTGCGGCCTGTGCGACCAGCATTGACGCGCCTTCCTCGCGCGGGCAGGAGCCGCGCACCTGCGCCAGCCGCACCCGCACCACGCGCGGATTGGCGGTGAAGAACGCGGCAAGGACTCGCGCGCTCATGACGCCCCCCGCAACCGCTCGACCGCCATCAGCACGCGCTCGGGGGTTGCGGGCGCGTCCAGCCGCGGGCAGTGCCTGTAATCGGCGACACTGGCCACCGCCATCGACAGCGCCTCCAGCACTGCGACACCCAGCATGAAGGGCGGCTCGCCCACGGCCTTGGAACGCTTGATCGTCATTTCGCGGTTTTCCGACCAATCGGCGAGCGCGACATTGAACACCCGTGGCCGGTCCGAGGCGAGCGGGATCTTGTAGGTCGAAGGCGCATGGGTGCGCAGCCGCCCCTGATCGTCCCACCACAATTCCTCGAAAGTCAGCCAGCCCATGCCCTGAATGAACGCCCCCTCCACCTGGCCGCGATCCAGCGCCGGGTTCAGCGAGCGGCCCACATCATGCAGGATATCCGCGCGCTCGATCTGATATTCGCCGCTCAGCGTGTCGATGGTGACTTCGCAGCACGCCGCCCCATAGGCGTAGTAATAAAACGGCCGCCCCTTTCCGGTCGCGCGGTCCCAGTGGATTTTCGGCGTCTTGTAAAAACCCGCTGCCGACAGATGCACCCGCGCGCGATAGGCCTGCCCGATCAGTTCGGCAAAGGGCACCAGATGGTCGCCGACCTGCACATGATTGGACGTGAAGCGCACGGCGTCTGGGGCGACCTGCCAGAATTCGGCTGCAAATTCGACCAGCCGCGCCTTGATCTGGTTGCAGGCATCGAGCGCCGCCATGCCGTTCAGGTCGGACCCGGATGACGCTGCCGTGGCCGAGGTATTGGGCACTTTCTCGGTTGTGGTCCGGGTGATGCGGATGCGGTCAATATCGACCTGAAACGCATCGGCGACGATCTGCGCGACTTTGGTGTTCAGCCCCTGACCCATCTCGGTGCCGCCATGGTTCAGATGGATCGAGCCGTCATTATAGACATGCAGCAGCGCGCCGGCCTGATTGTAATGCGTCGCGGTGAAGGAAATGCCAAACTTGACCGGTGTCAGCGCGATCCCGCGCCGCAGCACGCCGCCTTTGGCGTTGAAATCGATCACCGCCTGGCACCGCGCGCGATAGTCAGAGCTGGTTTCGAGATCCTCGACCAGACGGGCGATGATATTGTCCTCGACCGTCTGATGATAGGGCGTGATATCGCGCCCTGCCGCGCCGTAGAAATTCGCCTTGCGCACATCCAGCGGGTCTTTGCCCAGCCGATAGGCGATTTCCTCCATCATCCGCTCGGCCACCACCACGCCTTGCGGGCCGCCAAAGCCGCGAAAGGCGGTGTTTGACACAGTGTTGGTTTTCATCGGGCGCGAGGTCAGCCGCACATCGGGGTAGAAATAGGCGTTATCCGCATGAAACAGCGCGCGGTCGGTCACAGGGCCGGACAGGTCCGACGTCCAGCCGCAGCGCGCCGCAAAGACACCATCAACGGCCAGCATGCGGCCATCCTCGTCAAAGCCCAGATCGTAATCGATGACGAAATCGTGGCGTTTGCCCGTGGCGATCATGTCCTGATCGCGGTCGGGGCGGATCTTGACCGGGCGGTTCCAGCGCTTGGCGGCCAGCGCCGCAATGGCGCAGAACAGGTTCATCTGGCTTTCCTTGCCGCCAAATCCGCCACCCATGCGCCGCACATTGACCGTGACCGCATTGGACGGCACGCCCAGAACATGCGCGACCATATGCTGGGCCTCGGACGGGTGCTGGGTCGAGGAATGGACCAGCACCTCGTCATCCTCGCCGGGGATGGCAAAGGCGATATGGCTTTCGAGATACATGTGATCCTGCCCGCCGACCCGCATCTGCGCTGTGACCCGATGCGGGGCCTGCGCGAGCGCCGGGCCGGGATCGCCGCGCTGCAAGGTCAGATTGGGGGTGACATGCGGATAGTCGGCGGCAATCGCAGCTTCGGCATCCAACACATGCGGCAGCACCTCATAGTCGATCCGCGCCAGTTCAGCCGCGCGGCGGGCCTGATCGCGGCTTTCGGCGATCACGGCAAAAACCGGCTGGCCCCAGAATTCGACCAGCGACTCTGCCAGCAGCGGTTCGTCATGGCGGCCCGTGGGGCTGACATCATTCACGCCCGGAATATCACGCGCGGTCAACACGCCGATGACCCCCGGCGCGGCTTCGACCGCACTCAGATCCATCGATCGGATCTGCCCATGCGCCACTTGGGACAATCCAAGCCAGGCGTGCAATGTGCCTGCAGGCTCGGGGATGTCATCGGTATATTCAGCGCGTCCGGTGACATGCTTGATGGCTGAATCATGTTCCAGCTCTGTGTGAACGCCACCAGTGATCGGTGTCTGTTCTGTCATTTTCCTCTCCTCCCCTTATGCCCGGACCAGCTGCGCATCCGCAGCGCCTGCGCCCTGTTCCAGCCAGAAGCGCCGGAACAGGTTCTGCCCGGCGCGCAACCGGTAATCGGCACTGGCGCGCATGTCGCTCAGCGGTGTGAAATCGCGGGGCAGTTCCGCGCTGGCGCGGATCAGGCTGGCCTCGCTCCAGGGCTGGCCGGTCAGCGCGTCTTCGGCATGGCGTGCGCGCGCCGGGATCCCGGCCATGCCGCCAAAGGCCACGCGCGCTTGGGTGATCACGCCCGCATCGACGCGCAAGGCGAAAGCCACGGCCAGCGCCGAGATATCTTCGTCGCGGCGCTTCGAGATCTTGTAGACCGCAAAGCGGGTATCGGCCTCGGGCAGCGGCACGATCACCTCTGTCAGCACCTCGTCGGGGGCGCGGTCCTGCTTGCCATATTCCAGAAAGAACGCCTCCAGCGGGATATCGCGGCGCTGCCCGGCCCGCTGCAACACGATCTGCGCGCCAAGGGCGATCAGCGGCGGCGGCAGATCCCCGATGGGCGAGCCGTTGGCGATATTGCCCCCGACCGTGCCCATATTGCGCACCTGCCAGCCTGCGATGCGCGACCAGTATTCGGACAGTTGCGGCAGATGCGTGGAAATGACTGCTTCGGCAGCGCTGTAGCTGACCCCCGCCCCGATGCGCAGCGTGCTGCCGTCAACCGTGATGCGCTGCAATTCGTCCAGATGCCCGATGAATACCGCAGGCGAGATATTGCGCAGGAATTTCGTGACCCACAGCCCGACATCGGTGGCCCCTGCGATCAGGGTCGCGTCGGGGTTTGCGG
>SKRP01000251.1 GCA_007118445.1 Natronohydrobacter sp. | reverse complement strand
ATCCAGCCTTAACAAGCTCTTCAAACATGTCCTTCGCAGTGCGGCGGTCCTTACGCGCCTTGCGCTGGTTGGCCACAAGCCAGTCTGTCAGCCGCGCCGCGTATGGATCGATCTTGCTTGGTCGATCAGGTGTCTGAAACTGAGGCTCGACGATCCCCTCCCGCAAATACCTTTTGATCGTGTTGCGAGACACGCCTGTCCGGCGCGCAATCTCGCGAATGGGCATCTTGTCCCGCAGCGCCCATTTCCGAATAACCCTCAAAAATCCCATGTCTATCACTCCTGAAGCCCCCGACTGCTTTGCGCAGGGGCAAGGTTGCACATGGGTCAATTCTCAATGACAATTTCTGCTGTTACCGGGTCAGTTCTCACTGACAATCAACAGTCCAGCGCCTGCACGTGCCCGACAGCATCGCAGCCTTTGTCGCGCCGCGCCGGGCTTTCGCGCTGCATGGCAGTCGAAATCACCCTTCAGCGATCTCGATGATATCCACCCCGGCAGGCGCAATGGTCCGGCCCTGCCAGCTGACCGGGTCCGGCCCGTAATTGAACAGGAACCTGCGACCCCCGCTGTCGCGCTGTCGCAGATCGGCGGGCAGGTCATGGGTGACAATACCCTGTTCGGCGCAAAGCCCGCGCAGAATGTCGGTCAGGCTGGCATCATCCGGCCAGCCCGCCAGATAGTGCACCGGCCCGTTTCGCACCATGGCGGCCCCGCCGTCGCCGCGCGTGATCACGGTCTCGGCTGTGGTTTCCAGATCCTCGACCCAATGCACGAAGCGCCCTCCGGTGCTCAGGGGTTCGGATATGCCCGGCGGCAGGCTTTGCACCCGCGCGACCTGCGCGTCCAGCCCCGGCAGATCGGGCGGCAGGGGCAGGGGAATCGCGAAATCCGGGGTGCGGGCATTGGCGCGCGGGCCAAAGACCACCGCCCCGGCGCAGCCCGGCAGTGCCGCGCGCAAAGGCTCAGACAAGGTGAACAGCCCCGGCGCAAGCACAAGCTTCCAGCGTGACAGATCCGTCGTGTCGGGCGGCAGGATGTCGATATTCAACCCCAGCCGCCGCAAGCCGCGATACCAGGCAAAGCAAAGCCGGAAATAGTCGAAATCCGCGCCTTGCGGCTGCGTGGCCCAGGCCCAGGCGCTTTCATAATCGAAGACCAGCGCCACATCTCCCGGCGCGCAGCCCGCATCCGGGGCGCGAGCCAGTTCGCGCGCGACCTCTGCGGCCTCGGCCAGCGCCGGGGCTGGCGCGCTGTCAGGGCGCAAAAGCCCGGAATGCATCTGCTCCTGCCCGAACGGCGCCTGGCGCCAGCGGAAATAACACACGGTTTCCGCCCCATGGGCGAAGGCCTCCCATGTCCAGAGCCGGACCATGCCGGGCAGGGGGGCAGGGTTCCAGGGCGCCCAGTTCACCGGGCCGGGCTGCTGTTCCATCACCCACCAGCGCCCGCGCCCCACGGCGCGGTAAAGATCATGATGGAAGGCCTGAAAATCGGGATCGCCCTGCCGCAGAAAGCGTGCCTTATGGGCGGCATCGGCCTCCAGCCGGTCGGACAGAAAGCCCAGCGGGTAGCTGTCCCAGCTGGCAATATCGAGATCGGCCCCAAGTCTGTAATGATCAAACTCGGTGATCCGGCCCATATAATTATGCGCAACCGGCGCGTCGGAATGGCGGCGCAGGATCTCGGTCTGGGTGCGGTTGAAGGCCAGTACCTGATCGCTGGAAAACCGCTTGAAATCGAGCACATGCGCCGGGTTGGGTTCGGTCACGGTCAGGTTGGGCAGCTCGATCTGGTCGAAACTGTCATATTCCATCGACCAGAAGACATTGCCCCAGGCGCGGTTCAGCGCCTGCGGGCTCTGGTATTTCCGCGCCAGCCATGCGCGGAAGGCATGGCAGGCGGCGGGGGAATAGCTGTAGATCGTGTCATGGCAGCCATATTCATTATCGGTCTGCCAGGCCGCGACATGCGGGTTGCGGCCATAGCGCTGCGCCAGTTCCGTGACGATGCGCCGGCTCTCGTCCAGATAGCCTGCATGGCTGAAACAGTAATGCCGCCGCGCGCCGAATTTGCGCGCCCGGCCTTCGGCATCATGCGCCAGCATGTCAGGGTGCCGGTCGAGCATCCAGCGCGGCGGCGTCGCTGTGGGCGTGCCCAGCACCAGTTTCAGGCCCGCCGCGCCAAGCGTGTCGATGGCGCGGTCCAGCCAGTCGAAATCGTAGCGCCCCGGCGCGGGTTCCAGCCGCGACCAGGCAAATTCACCGATGCGCACCCAGGTCAGACCCGCCGCAGCCATGCGGCGGGCATCCTCGCGCCAGAGGTCCTCTGGCCAGTGTTCGGGGTAGTAGCAGACACCGAGGCTGCGGGTCATGCGCCCTCCAGCACCACGCGGGGCTCGGGCAGGCCGCGCCCAACGCCCGTCGCGCAGAAGGTCGCGCCGTCGAACGGTCCGGGCGGATCGCGTCCCTCGCGCGCGGTCGTGCAATACAGATCCGACAGATCCGCGCCACCAAAGGCAGGACAGGAGGTATGCGGCGCGGGAAACTCCACCGCGCGCAGGAACCGGCCATCGGGCGCATAGGCCGCCACACGCCCCGCCCCCCATTGCGCGATCCAGACACAGCCCTCGGCATCGACCACTGCGCCATCGGGGTTCAGCCCCTCGGGGCGCAGGTCCAGCCAGCATTCCGGCTGGCCCACCGGCCAGCCCTGCGCATCAAGGCCCACGCGCAGCACCTTCCCGGTCACTGTGTCGGTGAAACAGGCGGCGCGCCCGTCCGGGGCGAAGCAGATCGCGTTGGGGATGGTGATGTCGGAATAGAGCCTGCGCAGTTCGCCCCGGTAAAAGCGCCAGATCGCGCCCGCGCCGGGCTCGGCATCCTTGCCCATGGTGCCGATCCAGAACCCGCCCTGCCGGTCGGCGCGGCCATCGTTGGACCGCAGGGCGTAGTCACCGGGCAGATCGCAGACCGGGGCCTGCGCACCCGTGGTCAGGTCGAGCACGAACAGCTGGGACTCGGACGCGATCAGCAGCCGGTCGCGGTCCACCCAGCCTGCGGCCGAGCACATTTCGGTAAAGACCCAGGTCCGCGCGGGGCCGTGGAATGTGCGGCCGGTGATGTCGAACCAGAAGAACTCGGCCCGTTCAGGGTGCCAGAACGCGCCCTCGCCCAGTTGGCTGCGGTTGTCGGTCAGGGGCGTCATGCGCAGGCATCCCAGGCGGCGACGGCCGCGCGGGCGCGGTCGGCGACCGCTTCGGCCCCCATCCCCGGTGCATAGAGCGCGGTGCCAAGGCCAAAGCCCGACGCCCCGGCCCGCCGCCAGAGCGCGAAACCCTGCGGCCCGACGCCGCCCACCGCATAGATCGTGCAATCGGGCGGCAGCACCGCCCGCATCGCCGCCAAGCCCTCCGCACCCATCCTGAAAGCGGGAAACAGTTTCAGCCCGGTCGCGCCCGCGCGCAGGGCGGCCAAGGCTTCGGTGGGCGTGAACACGCCGGGAAAGCTGTCAAGCCCCAGCGCCCGCGTGGCCGCGATCACATCGGGGTTGCAATCGGGCGAGACGATCAGCCGCGCGCCGGTCTGCGCCACGGCCTGCAGCTGCGCGATATCAAGCACTGTGCCTGCGCCGATCTGCGCCTGATCGCCGCATTCCGCCACCATCGCCGCGATGCTCTGCAGCGGGTCGGGCGAATTCAGCGGCACCTCGATCCGCGTGATGCCCGCCGCGATCAGCGCGCGGGT
>SKRP01000153.1 GCA_007118445.1 Natronohydrobacter sp. | reverse complement strand
CAGGACTTGATTGCCTCGGCAACGCGTTGCGGACGCGACAGGCGTTCAGGGGTCGAGCGGATGGTGGCAGGCGGCAAATTGGTCTTCCTCGATCTTGCACAACACAGGCACCTCGCGCCGGCACAGGTCAGAGGCGCGCGGGCAGCGCCCGGCGAAGGCGCAACCCGGAGGCGGGTTCAGCGGGTCCGGCAATTCACCTGACTGTGCCCCCCCAAGCGGGCGACCGACGACGGGTGCCGAGTCTGCCAGAAGTTTCGTATAGGGATGGCGCGGCGCTGCAAAGACTTTTTCGGCAGGACCCGTTTCCACGACAGAGCCGAAATACAACACCGCAATGCGGTCGCTGACGGCTTCTACCACTGCCAGATCGTGGCTGATGAACAGATAGGTCAGGTTGAATTCGGATTTCAGATCCGCCAGCAGGTTCAGAACCTGTGCCTGCACTGACACATCCAGCGCCGAGACCGGCTCATCAAGGATCATTATGCGCGGGCTGGCCGCCAGCGACCGCGCGATCCCGATGCGCTGCGCCTGCCCACCGGAAAATTCATGCGGGTAGCGGGTCAGGAACTCAGGCCGCAGATTGACCGCGTCGAAAAGCTCCGCGATACGGTCGTCCAAAGCTTTGCCGCGCAAACCATGTAACAGGCGCAGCGGCACTTCAATAATCTGACGGATGGTTTTGCGCGGGTTCAGGCTGGAAACGGGGTCTTGAAACACATATTGGATGAGCCGTCCAAAAGCGGCTGGGTCGGCGCGGTTCAACGCGCGCCCCTCGATCTCGATACTGCCCGATGTGGTTGGCGTCAGCCCCGCCAGCATCCGCGCCAAGGTGGACTTGCCGCAGCCGGATTCCCCGACAATTCCCAATGTTTCGCCCGTCCGAACGTCAAGGGACACAGGATGCACTGCATGAACATGCGCCCGCGGCGGACCGATCAGGCGCTTGCCGATGTCAAATGTTTTGGCCAGATCTGTGGTTTTCAACGCGATCGTCATGATGCCCCCTCGGGAAACAGGCAGCGCACTTTGCGTGCCGCACCTGTCAGGTCTATTTCGCCCGCGCGACAGGCCGCTTGCGCCTTGTCGCAGCGCGGGGCAAAGGCGCAGCCCGGTGGCAGCTGGTCCACTGCAGGCGGCAGGCCGGGAATCGCCGCCAGCACCCGCCGACCGCCGCCCAGTTCCGGCACGCAGGCAATCAGGCGCTTGGTATAGGGATGGGCAGGCGCGGCCAGCACCTCGGCGGTCGGTCCTGCCTCGACAATCCGCCCGCCATACATGACCGCCACACGGTCGCAAAGCTGGCCCACGACGCCGAAATCATGGGTGATGAACAGGATCGCCAGCCCGCGCGAGCGGCGCAGATCCGACAAGAGCGCAAGGATTTGCGCCTGCACAGTCACATCCAGCGCCGTGGTCGGTTCATCCGCAATGATGATGTCGGGGTCATTGGCCAGCGCCATCGCAATGCCCACGCGCTGGCGCATGCCGCCTGACAGCTCATGCGGATAGGCACGCGCGCGGGCGCTCGCATTGGGGATGCGCACGTCTTCGAGCAGCTTGACCGCGCGTTTATGCGCCTCGGCATGGCTGACAGGTTCATGCACGCGGATCGCCTCGATCAGTTGGTCGCCGATGCGATAGAGCGGGTGCAGGGTCGACAGCGGATCCTGGAAAATATAGGCGACGCGCTTGCCGCGCAGCGACCGCAGCAACTCATAGGGTGCGCAAATCAGATCCTGCCCTTCCAGCCGCACCGCGCCCCCAGTGATCACGCCGGGCGGCGAGGCGACCAGCCCCATCACCGACAGCGCCGTGACCGATTTGCCCGAACCGCTCTCGCCGATCAGCCCCAGACATTCGCCGGGTTTCAGATCAAGCGAGACCTTGTTGACCGCCTTGTAGATGCGCGGGCCGACATGAAACTGGGTTTCCAGATCGTCAATGCGCAAGAGCCCTTCGGCCTTGGGCGCAGGGGCCTCGGCCCGCTCGACCCGCGTGGTCGCCATGGGTCGCGACAAAGCGCCCGAGCGCAGGCGCGGGTCCAGCGCATCGCGGATCCCGTCGCCCAGCAGGTTCACCGACATCACGATCAGCAGGATCATCACGCCGGGCACAATGGATGTATGCGGCGCAGTGATCAGGGCCGAGCGCGCTTCGCCCAGCATCGAGCCCAGATCGGCCTGCGGCGGCTGGCTGCCAAGCCCGAGGAAGGACAGACCGGCCGTTTCCAGAATCATCCAGCCGATGGTCGTGGACATGGCGATCACCACGACCGGCACGATATTCGGCACGACCTCGGTCAGCAGAATGCGCGTATGGCCCATGCCCGCCAGCTTCGCCGCGTCGATGAATTCCCGATGCGCGATACCGACTGTGACCCCGCGGATATTCCGCGCGAAAAACGGGATATTCACCACCGCGACCGCAATCAGCGCATTCAGCAGCCCCGGCCCCAGCACCGCGACAATCGCGAGCGCCAGCAGGATATACGGGAAGGCCATCAGCATATCGATGCCGCGCATGGTCACGTTATCCGTGCGCCCGCCGAAATAGCCGGCCATCACGCCAATCGCCGCGCCCAAGAGCCCCGCAACCAGCGCCGCCGCAAAGCCCACCGCCAGCGACAGCCGCGTGCCCCACATCAGCCGCGACAGCAGATCGCGGCCCAGATGGTCGGTGCCCAGCAAATGCCCCTCTGACAGCGGGCGCAGGAAGCGGTTGGCCGTGTTGGTTTCATTGGGCGGATGCAGCGGCAGGATCGGCGTCAGAAGCGCCAGCACCACGATGATGCCCAGCACGACAGCCCCGAAGCCCGCCAGCTTGTTGCGAAAGAGAAGACGCAGAAACAGGCTCATGTCTTGATGCCCCTCATGTCTTGATCCGGGGGTCCAGCCAGGCCTGCGCCACATCAACGATGATGTTGAAGCCGACATAGCAGGCCGCGATGAACACAACGCCGCCCTGCACCAGAAGAATGTCGCGCTTCAGGATCGCATCGACCAGCATCCGCCCCACGCCGGGCCATTGAAATACCATCTCGATATAGACCGCGCCTGACAGCACGAAGCCCGCCTGAATGCCCAGCACCGGGATGATGCTGACCATCGCGGCGCGCAGCGCATGGCCCCAGATCACGCGGCGCTCATCCACACCTTTGGCCCGCGCCGTGCGGATGAAATCCTGCCGCAGCACTTCCAGCATCGCGCCGCGCGACAGCCGCGCGACAACACCCGTGGCCACGACCGAAAGCGCCAGCGCAGGCATGGTCAGATGCCGGATCAGGTCGGGCAGATCGCCGCCGCCCCAGATCGAATACATCCCCGAGACCGGAAACCAGCGCAGCTGCACGGCAAAGAGCAGGATCATCATCATGCCAAGGAAAAACGACGGCACCGAAATGCCAAGGATCACCACAAAGGTTATCGCCTTGTCCGCCAGCCCGTATTGGCGCGCCGCCGAAACAACGCCCGCAAGAATACCGAAAAGCGCGCAGAGCACAAAAGCCGTTCCCGCCAGGATCAGCGTGGCTGAAAACCGGTCCAGAATTTCGTCGAGAACAGGCCGGTTCAGCGCGAAAGAGCGCCCGAAATCGCCCTGCACCAGATTGCCCAGCCAGATGAAATACTGCCGCCAGAGCGGTTCATCCAGCCCCAGATGGCGGTTCAGCCGCTCGACATTTTCAGGCGTGGCATAACTGCCCAGGATCGCCGTCGCCGGATCGCCCGGGATCATCGCCATGATCAGGAACACGAT
>SKRP01000099.1 GCA_007118445.1 Natronohydrobacter sp. | reverse complement strand
CCGAGGGCACGCTCGATCATGTCACCCGCAACCAGCAGGTGATCGATGTCTATCTGGGGCGCTGAGTGATGCTGACTGTCGAGAATCTGACCCTGCATTACAGCGCCTCGCAGATCCTGTGGGGGGTGTCGCTGGAAGCGCGGGTTGGCGCTGTGACGGCAGTGATGGGCACGAATGGGGTGGGCAAGACCTCGCTCCTGCGCGCGATTGCCGGGCGGCACCCGTATTCGGGCGGCACGATCACGCTTGACGGGCAGGTTCTGGACCATCCGAATGCTGCACAGGCCGCGCGCGCCGGGATCGCATATGTGCCACAAGGGCGCGAGGTGTTTCCGCTGCTGACCGTGACCGAGAATCTGCAGACCGGATTCGCCTGCCTGCCGCGTTCCGAGCACAAGATCCCGCCCCGCATCTATGAGTTATTCCCGGTGCTGGAGCAGATGAAGAACCGGCGCGGGGGCGATCTGTCAGGCGGGCAGCAACAACAGCTTGCGATTGCGCGTGCACTGATCGCGCGGCCCAAGGTGCTGTTGCTCGATGAACCGACAGAAGGCATCCAGCCCAATATCATCAAGCAGATCGGCAAGGTGATCGAGCTTCTGCGCGAGGAAGGCGAGATCGCGATTGTGCTGGTCGAGCAGTTCTTCGATTTCGCCTATGGGCTGGCGGATGAGTTCTGCGTGCTCAATCGCGGTGAGGTGGTGCTGAACAAACCCGCAAGCGCTGTCACGCGGCAAGAGATTTTTGACCGCGTATCGATCTGATGGCACCTGCGCTGCCTGCGACAGCGCTTTTGACTTGCCGGTGACGAGAATTGCAGACAGATTTGACCCATGAACACAGCCGCATTCCCATCCTGGCCCGATATCGCCCCGACCCTGATCGCCGTCGCCGCCGGGCGCGCGCCCGCCGAGACGGTCATCACCGGCGGGCGTCTGGTCAATGTGCACACCCGCGAAATCCTCGATGGCTGGCAGGTGGCGATTGTGGCTGGGCGGTTCGCCTATATCGGCCCGGATGCCAGCCATTGCATCGGACCGGATACGCAGGTGATCGACGCGCAGGGCCGCTATCTGATCCCCGGCCTGTGTGACGGGCATATGCATATCGAATCGGGGCAGCTGACGCCCGCCGAGTTTGCCGCCGCCGTGATCCCGCATGGCACCACCACCATGTTCGTCGATCCGCATGAAATCGCCAATGTGCTGGGCCTGCGTGGCGTGCGGCTGATGCATGACGAAGCGCTGCTGCAGCCGGTGAATATCTATGTGCAGATGCCGTCCTGCGCGCCCTCTGCGCCGGGGCTGGAAACCACAGGGTTCGAAATCACCCCCGAAGATGTCGCCGAGGCCATGACCTGGCCTGGCATCATCGGTCTGGGCGAGATGATGAATTTCCCCGGCGTGATCCATGCCGACCCCAAGATGCTGGCGGAAATCGCCGCCACCCAGCGCGCGGGCAAGACCGTGGGCGGCCATTATGCCGCGCCCGATCTTGGCCCGGCCTTTCATGCCTATGTCGCGGGTGGCCCGGCCGATGATCATGAAGGCACGCGCGAGGAAGATGCCGTCGCCCGGATGCGGCAGGGAATGCGCGCCATGCTGCGGCTGGGCAGTGCCTGGTATGACGTGAAAACCCAGATCACGGCTGTTACCGAAAAGGGGCTGGATTCGCGCAACATGATCCTGTGCACGGATGATTGTCATTCGGGGACATTGGTGAATGACGGCCATATGAACCGCGTGCTGCGCCATGCCATCGACTGCGGGGCCGATCCGCTGGTGGCGCTGCAGATGGCCACGATCAACACGGCCACACATTTCGGACTGGAGCGCGAACTGGGCAGCATCGCGCCTGGGCGGCGGGCCGATCTGATCGTGACCTCGGATCTGCGGACCCTGCCCATCGAGCAGGTTTTCGCGCGCGGGGTTCTGGTGGCAGAACAGGGGCGGTTGCAGGTCACCTGCCCGCATCTAGACTGGCCCGAGGATGTGCGCCAGACGGTGCGTCTGGGCAAGACGCTGACAGCCGATGATTTCGTGATCACCGCGCCGGAAGGGATGACAGAGGTTGAAACCCGTGTCATTGGCGTGGTCGAGAATCAGGCCCCGACCCGCGCCCTGACCGCCCGGATGCCAGTGACCGACGGACAGATCATCGCCGACCCGGCGCGCGACATTGCGCAGATCGCGCTGGTGGAACGCCATCGCGGTACTGGCGGGGTGGTCAATGCGCTGGTTTCGGGTTTTGGCTATCAGGGGCGGATGGCGCTGGCTTCGACCGTGGCGCATGACAGCCATCACATGATCGTCGTCGGCACCTGCCGTGATCAGATGGCGCTGGCGTCCAATCGGCTGGGGGAACTGGGCGGCGGGGTCTCGCTCTGGCGCGATGGTGCAGAGCTGGCCCATATCGCGCTGCCGGTCGCCGGGCTGATGTCCGACCGCCCGGCGCGGGACGTGGCCGCGCAGGCAGACGCGCTTGGGCGCGCGATGCAGGATTGCGGCTGCAGCATGAACAACGCCTTCATGCAGCATTCACTCCTGGCACTGGTGGTGATCCCGGAATTGCGCATCTCGGATCTGGGGCTGGTCGATGTGACGCGCTTCGAGCGCACCGGGCTTTTCGTCTGACCTGGTGGTCCGGCCTTGAGCATCTCGCCAATCAGATCCGCCGGTAACAGCCCCCGTCGACCCGGCAAGGAACGCGACAAATCTGCTGCAAACCCCCGGCGCGGCCTTGCTCAGACCCTTTTGCGGGCTTGCGCATCAGCCCTGCCCTTCCGCCGTAAAGAACCAGCATCATGTCGCTGACCTCGCTTCTTGTGCGCTTCAGATGGCTCCGGGAATATTACCGGGACGTGCATCTACAGGTCACCCTGCCTGGTTGCGCGCTGCGCGATCCACAAGGGGAATTGCTGGGCTATCTTGAAGAGGTACGACTCCGTGAGGGTCGGCTTCATCTGCGGGGCTGGACGCTGGCCGATGAGCTTGGGCTCCGGCTTGGTGATTTCCGGATCACGCGCCGACCGCATCTGGAACGCACCGATGTTGTGCAGGCGCTTGGCTGTGACGCGACGGTCGGATTCAATTTGACCCTGCCGTTCGACGATGCTCCGCTTCTGATTGAACTTGCGCATCAGGGACAGCGCGTGACGATCTCGCATGACCTGAGGATCACGAAAGCCCGGCGGCGCGCGGAATACCGGCTGCGGGCAGCGTTCCTGCGCGATATCGTGCCGGTCCTGCCGATGATCGCCACTGGCCTGATGCGCCGGGATACGGATCTGCCCCGTCGCGTCAAGACCGCCTTGCGCCTCGCCCCGGTTCGGAATAACTGCCTGCTTGACAGGGATTTCCTCGCCGCACCACGGCCCCGCGCCCCTGCGCCATCCCAGCCTTTGGGTGCCGCTGAAACACCTGAAATCACGATCATCCTGCCTGTCTTCAATGCGGCAGACATCCTGCCCGAAACCCTGCAGCGGCTGCGCGCGCATACGGACCTGAGCGCGCATGTCGTCGTGATCGAGGATTGCTCCACCGATCCCCGCATCCGACCGATGCTGCAGGACTGGGCGGCGGTCCAGCATGAACGCTTCCGGGTCACATTGATCGAGCATGACGCGAATCGCGGCTTTGTCGCGTCGGTCAATGAGGGATTCGCGCTTTGCCATGAAACTGGCGGCACCGGGCCGGTCATCCTGCTCAACAGTGACGCGATGGTGCCCGATGGCTGGGCCAGCCGCCTTGTCGCGCCGCTTGCTGATCCGCAGGTTGCCAGCGTCACCCCAATGTCAAATGATGCCGAGATCTTCAGCGCCCCGGTCCAGTGCCATGCAACCGCGCTGCTGCCGGGTCAGGTCGATCGGATTGACGCGGCCTTGCAGCAGATCATCGCCCCTGACGCGCCCGCTATCTGCGTGCCGACAGGGGTCGGCTTCTGCATGGCACTGAGCCGTGCGTGGCTGCAGCGCCTTGGCGGGTTTGATGCAGTTTTCGGGCGCGGCTATGGCGAAGAGGTCGATTGGTGTCGCCGGGCCGCGCAGGCAGGCGGGCAGCATCGCGCTGCGCCCGGCCTGTTTGTCGAGCATCGTGGCGGCGCGAGTTTCGGCGCCGCGAAACAGGCGCTGGTGCAGCAGAATGGCGCGATCATTTCGGCGCGCTATCCGGGCTATGACAGGACAGTGCAGGATTTCATCCGCGCTGATCCGCTGATCACACCGCGCATGATTGCCGCGCTGCATTGGGCCGACAGCCTGCCGGATCTGCAGGAGCTGCCGGTTTTCATCGCGCATTCGATGGGGGGCGGGGCTGATGCCTATCTGCAGGAGCGGCTGAAATCAGCAGATGCGGCGGTCGTGCTGCGCTTCGGGGGCAGCCATCGTTGCTCGGTTGAATTCTATTGTCCGCAAGGCCGCCTTGGCGCGGATACGGATGATCTGGAACTGATCGTGCAGATGCTGGGCCCTGTGCACAAACGACGGATCATCTATTCCTGCGCCGTCGGCGATCCGGATCCTGGCAGTCTGCCGGATTTCCTGCGGCGACTGGCCGGTCCGGCCCCGCTTCAGATCCTGTTTCACGACTATCTGCCGCTCAGCCCCTCTTACACATTGCTGGATGCAGATGGTGTCTATCGCGGCGTTCCCGCCATCGACAGCACGGACCCGGCGCATATCTGCAAATCCGGCTCGGGCCCGCGCCTGGGGCTGCGTGAATGGCGTGCACGCTGGGGCAGCCTGATCGAGGCCGCCGAAAAGCTGGTGGTTTTTTCCACCGCGAGCGCAGCGATCGTGACCGAAGCCTATCCGGCCAGCCGCAGCAAGATCGACATCCGGCCGCATCGTCTGTCACATCCCCTGCCCCGGCTGCATCCGCGGCAACGCGGCAAGGCAGTGATCGGCGTGCTGGGGGCCATAGGTCCGCAAAAGGGCGCGGCAGTCGTCTCGGCCCTGTCACGGCGGATCGAGACCGGGGCAGGACCGGGGCTGGCCGTGATCGGGCGTATTGCGCCCGGATACCCCTTGGGGCGCTCGGTTGCGGTGCACGGGGCCTATGCGATCCAGGACATTCCTGACCTTGTCGCGCGACATGGCATCACCCATTGGCTGATCCCGTCAATCTGGCCGGAGACATTCTGCTACACAGTGCATGAATGCCTCGCGACGGGTCTGCCAACCCTGGCTTTCGGGCTTGGCGCGCAGGGCGAAGCCGTCACAGCCGCAGAAAACGGGATTCTCCTGCCCTGGGATCAGACCCGCTGCGCGCCAGAGGAACTGGCCGGACGCGTCCTTGACGCTGTTTCAGGATGCGACATGCCGACTGCGGACCCTGTCGGGACACCGTTCGCTTGACCCTGCGCCGGATGATCCTTAGCGATATGAACAAATCGGTTTCGGATGGGTGGACATGACGGATTCAGCGACGCCAGCGACGGCGCAACCCCTTTTCATTCTGGGCTGTGTCCGCTCTGGCACAACGCTTATACGCGATTTGTTACGACGGGTGCCGGATACGATCTGCCCTGAAGAAACTCATTATTTCCGCTATGGTGAACCGTTCCGGACCGGTGCCTACAAGCGGACCTTCCTGAGCTCGAAAACCCTTGTGAAACATCGAGAGATCGATGGTGTCCCGGCAGAAGTCTTCGAGACCATGCTGTCCAGCGCGCGCACACGGGGTGAACTGCTGTGCCAGCATGTGGACCATATCGCCAAGGCGCGCGGTCTGTCGCAGTATCGCTGGATCGACAAGACGCCGCAGAATGTCTATGGATTGCCGCTGATCCGCGCCGAATTCCCGAACGCGCGCTTCCTGCATCTGGTGCGCAATCCGCTGAATGTCGTGGCCAGCCTGAAACTGGGCAAGGTGCTGAAAGTCTCGGACACTCACGGGGCGTGCAATTACTGGCTGGAAGCTGTCCGGATCGTACAGCAGATGCGACCGCTTCTGGGCGCGGACCTGCTGGAAATGCGGTATGAGGATTTCGCGACAGATCCCGTTTCGGGCATGGCGCGGCTGCTGGAGTTTTCAGGTCTGGATTGCGAGACACCGCGTTATTCAGCGCAGGATGCCCATCCCGAGCGCAATCAGTTCAGGGAGATCCTGTCGCAACGCGAGCAGGTCACTGTCATGCGCCGCTGCGGCAGGCTGGCGGCAGAATATGGCTATGATCTGAGGGCCATGTTGGCGCAGGGATGATCAGACAGAAGGCGGCGTCGTGACACTCATTTCCAAAGTCAGAAGGCGGGTTCTGCGCCGTATGGGTCACGGGCAAGATGCGCCCCAACCGACAGAACAGCCGCAGGGGGCAGAAACGGATACGGTCATGGGGTCTCGGAAAATCGGCGATTTAAGGCTGGAACGTCTGCCCGGTGCGCTGCAGCGCAAAGAATACATGGCAGGGCTTCGCGTGCTGGTTCTGGGCGAAAGCTACAATTTCATCTGCCGTGAGGCCGTGCGGCAAGATGCGGCGCGGGTTGTCCAGCTGCTGGACGCGCCGCCAGCCCAGCCGCGCGAAAGTCGTGCATTCCGGCATGTCGAGATCCGCGAAGGCGATCTGTCTGCGCTGGGGTCAGAACGCTTTGACGTGATTTTCCTGCCTGAAGCGCAGTCCCGGACCGATCTGCAGGGATTTCTGCGCAGCATCGCAGATCATCTGCGCCCGAAAGCTGTGCTGGTCATGGAATGTGCGCTCAGTTCTTCGGCCACTGGTATCGAATGGACCCTGTGCAGTGATGCTGAGTCAGCGCGGCGCTATCCCAGTACCAGACTGCTGGAAACCGTTTTGCTTGAAGATTACGCGCTGCGCCGTGTTGGACGTGGCGTCTTGTCGAATCCGGACCGGATGCCGCAGGCGCTGTATCATTGCACACCGTTACAATCGACCGCATTGCTGATCGCGGGCAAATCCGGCCACGGAAAATCCAATCTTCTACGCCATTTCAATCCGGTGGATTTTCCTGCTATCTCGACCGATCATTTTCTGTCGCGACTAGCGAAAGGCAAGATCCAGCCCGACACGGCATTGGTGGGCAGGATCAGGGCTGAAATTGGCGAGGATGTCGCGAACTGGGGCAAAGTCGGGCGCATGATCGCCGCCGAGCCTGCGCTTGTGGACAGTTTTTGCCGCCTGCTGATCACTACCTGCCCGCTGGAGGCGCGGATTTTCATTCTGGAGGGCGAGATCCTGCGTCATGAAAACCTTGCGGGCGCGCTTGTCACGCTTTTGAAAGAAAACAACATACGGGTGTGGACCGCGATGCCGGCAAGCGGCTGAGATGCCTTGTTGCTGTCTTGCAGACCAGAAGGTCTGTCCAGCGAGGTCACTGGGCCAGACAGATGACCTGACCGAAAGACGGTGTCGGCGGATCGACCCTGGCGCTGGCCCAGAGCACCGGAAGGCGCGGGGCGACCGAGGGCAAGGGGCCGTCCAGATCTGTCAGAACGATGACACCAGAGGGTGCAAGCTCTGACGCAAGCGCGAAAACCGGCCTGAAATCCGTGCCGCCGCCTTCGGGCAGGTGCAAGGCCGATAGCGTGCGCCGCCAGTCAGCGGGGTCGAGTATCAGTTCGTGCCGGATCTCGGTATCGAACACGACCAGCCTGCAGGCAGTTCGCATCCGCCGTACCGCGCTGGCAGTTTCGGAAAAGAACCGCGCCAGCACTGGTCGCGGGATCGACCCTGACGCATCGATCGCAATCAGCAGGCGGGGTCTTGGCAGGGGTGCGTTCAGATCGGGCTGCCATGGCGGCAGGGGTCGGTCACGGATGGCGGCGTGGCCCGCAAGCGCCAGCCAGCGGCGCGCGGGCTGCAGATGCGCAGGTCCCGGATGGCGCAGCGAGGCCCGCGCCATCCAGCGCCGCAGGATCATTTCCCACGGCACTTTCGGGCGCGGCAGATCGCCCAGCCGCCCGGTCAGCGCCCCCATGCCAAGCCCGGCGGTCCGTCCCAGTGCCATGGCACGGGCCAGATGGCCGCGCCAGTCGCCGTCATCGGGACCCGCGCCCTCGGCCTCGACCCCGTCGCCGGGCGAGAGGTCGGGTCGGAACCCGGCTGCGCGCGCCTTCGCTTTCAAAGGCCCGCGCCCTGGCCCGCCAAAGGAATAAAGTCGGAAATAGAGCCGTTCGGCATCCCATGCCGCCAGTGCCCTGGAGCTGGATTGCCCCAGCAGGGTTTCGAGCGTGACACAGGGGCGCGGCAAGGCATGGCCTGCGGCGAGAATGGTCTGATTGACAATCGCGTCGCAGGCAATCTGCCAAAGCTCCGGGTCAAACTCTGCCCCCAGCCGGTCCTGCATCGCGCGCATCCGCGCAGGGTGCTGGAACGCCACATGCAGGATGTGATGCCCGGTCAGCCCGATCTGCAGATGCTGTGGCAGCGCTGCAAATTCCGTCCCATAGCGAATTTCGGTGCCGCAGGTGGCGACCAGCTCTGTCGCATCATCGTCGCGATGGCGGCACCAGAGCGAGAGAGCGGCCAGCGCCGGATCCTGTTCGGTCAGCGCCTGCAAGGCCGCTGTCGCGCGGCGCGAATGTGTGGCCTCACGCAAGCCCTGCCTCTTCGCGTTCTCGCATGTAATCGGCATAGGCGCGCGAATTCAGGAATGCGTCCTGCCAGCCATTGTCGAGCGCCCGCGCCGTCAGAAGCTCGAACCCGTGCGTTCCCAGCTCAGCCAGCGGCATGGCCTCGAACGGTGCCCCAAGCGCAGACCCGAGGCCCCGGATTTCGGCCATGATGTCGATAATGGCTGGCAGATTCGCCGCATTCGCGCGGGCGACCAGCGCATAGGTCAGCGCTGTCATGCCATGCAGCGAACGCGGGTAAAGCGGAGTGCGCCCGCGTGTTGGTGCCTCGATCAGCGCATCCACCTGAACTGTGGCCGCAATATCCTCGCAGATCAGGCGGAACTCGGCGGCAACTGCACCGCCCACCACGCCTGCAATGGCGATATTGCGCAGGTTCCGGTCCGGCAGCGTGCGCATCAAGGTCGACACCCGCGCCCAGCTGCGCGGCGTGCAGGCGATCATCTCGCCGTCGCGCAGCGCGACTTCGGTTGTGTCCAGACAATCGGGCCGCGTGCGGATAAACGCGATCACAGACGGGTCCAGCGCATTGGGCAGGGCGTAATGCGTGATCCAGTCCTCGGCATTCGCGGACAGATGCAGATGGATCAGCCGGTCGGACAGCGCTGTGCCCATCTCATAGGCTATGGCACCATCCTCGACCATATTGCCAGCTGCGATGACAAGGCAGCTGTCGGGCAGCGTATGACCGCCAACGCGCCGTTCCTGCAACAGCCCGTAGACTGTCGGCTGCAGATGCGGCGCGGCAGAGGTCAGCTCGTCCAGAAACAGGATCGCGGGCTGCGCAGGATCGTCGGGCAGATCTTCCGGGCGGAACCAGACCGTGCGTCGGGTCTCCATGTCGAAAAATGGCAGGCCGCGCAGGTCCTGCGGCTCGATCGTGGTCAGGCGCAGATCGTAGAGCTTCGCCCCGATCTCGCGCGCCAGCGTCTGCACGATCTCGGTCTTGCCGATACCAGGACGCCCATGCAGCATCCAGCTGGCGAAAAGTTCCCCGGTCTGCTGCGCAAGCCAACCCTGTCGCAGCAGCGACAGGGCCTGTCCGGTAGTGATTTGTGGCGCGTTGAGCATCAGTGCCCCCAGACTCACTCAGCATCACTGGGCAAGATGAGGCACCAGCCGCTCAAGGCAAGTCAGGCCGCGCGCTTCAGGGTCTGTTCCGGGGTCACGAAAACCTGGTGCAGCGTCTTGATGGCCGCGTTCAGGTCATCACGCGGCACCAGGAACTGCACCTCGACCCGCCGCAGCCCCTGCTGCGCAGCTTCAATCGAAATGCCAGCCTCGGACAGGGCCTGCAGCCCGGTCATGAGCACCGACAGATCCGACAGGTCCGACCCGAGCACAGACACCAGCGCCAGACCGCGCGCGGTCACAGTGGCGTTGGGGTAGGTTTTCAGAACATCGGCCTCGGCGCGTTTGATCGCCTTGAGCGATCCGTTCAGGTAATGCGTGATCGTGTTGGCATTCGAATGCTTCGAGACGATCCACAACCTGTGACGCGTCAATGCTTCGAGCGCGCAGGCATCATAGCCCTTCAGCCCCACCATATCCGGTTCATGCAGCTCGAAAGCCTGCACTTCCAGCCCGGTCACCATCTCCACCCGGCCGGCTGTGCCGCCCTCGGGCCCGATCAGCGTGCCAGGGTCTTCCGGCTCAAACGCATGGGCCACGCGCAAGGGCACATCAGCCCGGCGCAGGATGCGCGCGGCATTGGGATGGATCGCCTCCATGCCCAGATTGGACAGTTGATCCGCGACATCATAGCTGGTGCGCCCGATCTTGACCGTATTCTCGACACCGACGATTTTCGGATCCGCGCTGGAGAGATGAAATTCCTTGTGGATCAGCGCTTCACGCGCGCCGGTCTGCGCCGCGAGATGGGCAAAAACCACTTCTGAATAGCCACGATCATATTCGCGCATCAGCCCCTCGGCGCATTGCGCATAGCCGGTGACAATCGGCAATTCGGTGGCAAGATCAACACCTGCCATCGCCTGTTCCAACCGGTCGGACAGCGCGGGATCCGTGCTGTCGCGCCAGCCCGAAAGGTCGATGAAACGTGCATTCACATCATGGCGCTGCAACAGCAGTGTGGTCACAAAAGCAGAATGCGCCTCGCCCAGCCCGGACAGCAATTCGCGCACGGTATGCATCTGCTGCGCGATCCGGAAATGGCCGTAGCTGCCCAGACGCTGCAGATCCATCAGACAGGCGCGCGCACCTTCCAGACGGTCGCGCACGAAGGCATCGGCGCGTTCGCGATCGGCATCATCGGTCAGGATTTCGCCGTGAATGTCGCACAGCCGCGCAGAGGTCTCGCGCAGCGCGTCTTGCCAGCCTGCACCCGTATCATCGGCAGCAAAGCGCGCATAGACGCCGGGCGATCCGGTTTTCTTGTGCTCCAGCAGCATGTTCGTCACGCCACCAAAGGCCGAAACGACGAAGATACGGTTGTAGATTTCGGCCGGACCACGCCCGCCGATAAACAATGTGTCCAGCAATTCTCTGGCACGGCTCATCGACGTGCCGCCGATTTTCTCGACTGTATGGGTCATGAGAGTTTCAGGCGGGCGGCTTTTCACCCCCGCCTGTCCTTGGATTAAGAAGTTTCGAGCGCGTAGGAGCCATCTTCCTGATGCACTTCACGGCCTGTCACAGGCGGGTTGAAGCAGCAGGCGAAGACACATTCCGTTTCGCAGCGCAGCGTGTGCTTGTCATGCAGGTTGAGCGCATACATCACGCCGGGGCGGATTTCATGCACTTCGCCTGTGGCCAGATCCTCGATGCTGCCCGTCCCCGAGATGCAATAGACGCTCTCGAAATGGTTCTTGTAATGGAACGTGTGCTCGCTGCCGGCGGCGATGGTGGTGATGTGGAAGGAAAACCCCATCCCGTCATCGGCCAGCAACATGCGCACCGATTCCCATTTCTGATCGGCCACGCGCCGGTCGGTTGCCTTGGCCTGGTGAAAGTCACGAATGATCATCTGGTTACTCCGCTGCAAGCTTCTGCGTATCAAGGGCAGATTTCACAGCCGCTTCCAGAATGTCCAGCCCGGCTGCGAATTGCGCCTGCGGGATGGTCAGCGGGGCAAGTACCTTGACCACTTCATCATGCGCCCCCGAGGTTTCGATGATCAGACCATGCTCGAAACAGGTCGCGCAGATTTGCGCGGCCAGATCGCCCGAGCCAAGATCGACCCCCTGCATCATGCCCCGCCCTTTCAGCGTCGCACCCGGCACATGGGCCGCAATCTCGCGCAGGCGGCGGGTCAGGAATTCGGATTTCTCGGCTGTCTGCTGCCGGAAACTGTCATCGGACCAGAATTTTTCCAGCGCGACACGGGCCGTCACGAAAGCATGGTTATTGCCGCGGAAGGTGCCGTTATGTTCGGCCGGTTTCCAGATATCCAGATCCGGGCGGATCAGCAGCGCGGCCATGGGCAGACCCATGCCGGACAGCGATTTCGCCAGCGGAATCAGATCCGGGGTCACGCCCATGTCCTCGAAGCTGAAGAACGGACCTGTGCGCCCGATCCCGGCCTGAATGTCATCCATGATCACCAGCGCGCCATGTTCACGGGCCAGCGCCTGAATGCCTTGCAGGAATTCTGCAGAGGCCGCGTTCAGCCCGCCCTCGCCCTGCACCGGCTCGATCAGGAAGGCCGCAGGCGCATCGATCCCGCTGGAAGGATTGTCCAGCATCGCGCGGATCATCGCCAGACTGTCAACGCCTTCCAGCGCGCCCTCATAGGGCATCCGCACGACACCGCTCAGGGTGGTGCCGGCGCCAGCACGCTTGCCGGCATTGCCGGTCGCGGCCAGCGCGCCCATGGTCATGCCGTGAAAGCCATTGGTGAAGGCGATGATCGTGTCGCGGCCTGTGGTCTTGCGGGCAAGCTTCATTGCGGCCTCGACCGCATTTGTGCCGGTCGGACCCGTGAACATCACCTTGTGGTCCATCCCGCGCGGCGCGAGGATCAGGCGCTCGAAACTGTCCAGAAATGCCGTCTTGGCATCTGTGTGCATGTCCAGCCCGTGGGTGACGCCATCGGCTGTGATATGCTCGACTAGCGCCGATTTCATATCCGGGTCGTTATGGCCGTAATTCAGCGACGAACACCCGGCCAGAAAGTCGGTGTAATCACGCCCGGACGCATCGGTCAGGGTGGCGTTCACGGCCTTGGTGAAGGTTACGGGAAAGGCGCGGCAGTAGCTGCGCGCCTGCGATTCGCGGCGTGTATAGATATCAGTCATTGGAAAGCCTTTCGTAAGGGATCGGATCAGGCTGCAAGGCGCAGCGCATGGCGCGGCAGCGTGATCTTCACCAGATGTTCAGTTGCATGTTGCCCGCCAAGATGAAGATGGCGGTCATAATGGGGCGCGTCGCTCAACTCGCCGCCCATGTCATGTGCGAAACTGCGAAACAGACCCCAGGAGGAGTCGTTGCTGCGGGTGATCGTCGTCTCCAGCACCCGTGTGCCGCGGCAGGACGGGCGGGCAACCAATTCGCGCAGCATGCGCTTGCCAAGCCCAAGCCCGCGCGCATCAGGATGCACCGCGACCTGCCAGACGAACAGGCTCTGCGGGGTCTCGGGCGGGATATGTCCGGAAATCCAGCCGACGATCTGGCCATCGCGCTCGGCGATGATGCAGGTTTCGGCGAAGTGATCGCACTGCACCACATTCATGTACATCGAATTCTGATCCAGCGGCGGGCAGGCGGCCACCAGTTCCCAGACTGCCGAGCCGTCCTGTCCGTTCGGGCGACGAAACGTCACTGTTTCGCGCGCGGGTTGCGTCGCTGGTTTCTTCATG
>SKRP01000229.1 GCA_007118445.1 Natronohydrobacter sp. | reverse complement strand
GCCGTGCCGTGCCGTGCCGTGCCGTGCCGTGCCGTGCCGTGCCGTGCCGTGAACCTTTGCTCGGGTCTGGACACTGTCAACCCGAAAAGACTGCACCCGAAAACACCTCGTCATGGTAACCTGAAACCTGATTTAGGGCGACCTGACGATCCATAGGCTAAACTGTGATGGAATGACATTTCACCAGACATATCCATTAATGATCTGGACGATGATGATTGCACCATACTGCAGGGCAAGAGTCTGGCTACAACCTGCCTACGCTCTGATTTCCGGACAAATGCCTCACTGGAAACACGGCCTGTCACACTTCCAAGTTGCTGTTGTCAAAGTCTAATATCCACTCCTTTTTCCTGACTAGTGTGCCGGACAGGGTATGACACATCATCTACCGGCGACGATCCAGGCTGCTGAACCGTCGTCGCGCGGGCATGCTCAGGTAGCCAAGCTGTGCCATTCCTGCCTTGTTGCGAAAACTGCATATCCACATCGCTGAACCCCATCTCTTTGAGATCCCGGACCAAATCCGATGAAAACCGTCTGAGAAGATCGAGCGATTCTGCGCGCTCTGCCATAATCTGCACCTGTATCCCCGTCTCTGTCGGCGTGAGGGTCAACCGGAGGCGACCCAACTCAACCGGGTCCAGAGCAACCTGCATCGACGATGGGTTTCTGAGAGCTATGGCTTCGAGGATCGGGGTGCGAAGTTGCGTGACAACACGCTCTGGGCGCACGGGATGCGGCCAGCTTCGCTCCGACGAGATCAAGGATAAGGAAGCTGCCGATAACGGCTCGTCCCCCGCCGACGCGTGATCAGACTGCGCGGTCGCAGTGGTCATCGACCTGTCAGTATTTGTCACCCCTTGGTATCCATCAGAAACGAATGGATGCAGATCGCCGCGCTGAAGATAGCTGTCTGCACGCTGCCCCGCAATCGCGTGACCGGCAAACTGGGAACTTTTTTCTGCTGTTTGATATGACGGCGCGCCAAGCTCTCGACTTTGCTTCGCGTCAGGTGGCAGGTATCTGGCAAACTCCTGCGGGAACCGGCTTTTCGTATAAGAAAGCGCCAGGATATCGTTCGCTTGCGCTGGCAATCGAGGTGCATCTTTGATTTGAGGCGAAGTCGGACCGTCAGGTTGATGCCATGGCCTGACCCGTATGTCACCGTCAAAGCCGCTAGTCCGTTCCTGAGCCGACAAGGCAGAAAAACCCGGAACAGGTTGTTTCATTTGCTGATCCGGTGACTGGACCATATCAGTCGCTCCCACCGATCCGAGCATGCGGCAGGCTTCTGCCCGAGGTGCTGTATTCAGAGTTTGTTTCTGCTCCATCGGTGCCATGCGCGTGGAAATACCAGACCGCATAGAGTGGTCCGGCAGTTTGACTGTATCCAATTTGACTGTATCCAAATTGACAGCCGCGCGCTGTAGCGGCGCATCTGATGAGAAGCTGAGGTCGACCGCACGCACAGATTCAGCGGCAAATCTAGCGACATGACCATGCCTCTCGACCCAAGACGCTCTATCCTGTGGCGTTGAATCTTGCCTCTGGTGGCCTGGCATTGTGGCGGCATCAGTTGCCACAGTCACGGATTGACGCCCGACACCGAACATGCCCCTCGTATCAATGCGTTGAATTGGTCTTTCCGGTTGCATTTCAGACGGTATCAACTGCGCCCTCGGTTGCCGATCGGTTTCGGGCAGCTGCGCTGGCCGCGCGACATCCAATGCGCGGTCGATATCCGTCGCCATACGCCATGCTGCGCGTGTTGCGACCTGCGGACCGGCAACCACTAACGTATTTTTGCTCGTATTCGTCCGCCTTCCCGTTTCGACCGGCAAGCTGAGCGACCGTCCCTCCAGCATCGCACGCCTAGGGTGCTTCTGAACAGGCCACAGGCGGCTCGACCTGCGAGCCGCCACATCCTCGGAAACCCCGCGCGCATGAGGTATGGCTATTTGCGCCAAAAGGGCTTTCTCGGAATCCACCATTGTGGTCGCGGGAAAAGAACCCAATGGCTTCCCTGTTCCAAGTACGGGCGGAACCGGAACTTCCGGTGTTTTTACATCCAGCCGGGCAGCATCTTCCGGCGCAGCCGGAACAGGCTGGACGCCCGGAATGCCAGGTGGCGGACGATCAAAGGCGATTGGTTGGCCCGATCTGTTCTCGGTTTCTGCAGCAACAGTAAAGCGCATGACTGCCGCCTTCGCAGCAACCCTTGCATCCGTTTCCGTCCGTTGCGGAGTGCGGATTTCCGTCACACAGCCGGGCGGCAGATTGGAAATGGGATCAGGGCGCGTGTAAGGGCCAGATGCAGCATCGGCCCCAAGCCGCGACGCAATGCCTGTCACATGCTGAGTTTGAACATCCGGCTCAGCCCGGGCGGCGGCAGAACGCAAGAGGCTCTCGGTACTTGTCCAACGTCGCAGCGGACGATCAACCAACTGCTTGTCATCCTGCCCTTCCAGCAGGATGAGCGCCCGAGGGTCTGCTTCATCTGTTGTTTCCGGATCAGCTGCCAGCTCTTGGTCAGCAGGCGTTTCAACTTGGTGATCGCAACAGGGCGAGGCTGCGGTCGGCGCTGGCTGTGCCGTGGCATGTTGCGGGGCCAGCATAACCATATGGAATTCGTCAGCCCGGTCCTGGTTCCCGTCTGGACGACAAGGGTCAGCCATCGTCTGGAACTGGGCTGCACCGGGCATTGCGCTGATCATTTCCGACCTCATACGAACCATGATGCCCAGAATGCCACCCATTGCTTACCGAATCTTTACCGCCAGCATCAAAACTGCAAGGCGCTACAACAAAGGTGTATCCCGATGACAGACATATCCGCATTCCGGCATGGCAGCCCCGCTGCCTCCCGCCCGTTGAACCAGCAAGGCACTGGGCGGGATCTGAAAGCGGTCGCGCGCGAATTCGAAACCGTATTCCTGACCGAAATGCTGATCGCTGCAGGTGCGGGCGCAACACCAGAAAAGTTTGGGGGTGGGATTGGCGAAGAGCAGTTCAATTCCTTTCTGGTCAGAGCACAGGCCGAGCAGATCACGGCACGCGGCGGATTGGGGCTGTCCGAAATCGTGCTCCGGTCCGTCTTGGCTCAGTCAACCCCACCAACGAGGGAGCTGGAATGAAAAATGATGCCGAGCACCGTCTCCTTGCTGTGTTGCAGGACGAAGAGACCGCGATTCTCTCCGGTAATTTTGCCGCTCTGGAGGAGCTCACTACCGCCAAGCTCGCTCTGTGCGCACAAGTGAAAGAGAGCGAACCGGATCCGGCTGATCTGCAGCGCATTTCCACCGCAATCTTACGCAACGCAGCGCTGCTCAAGGCAGCGAGCGAGGGGATAAATGATGCGCGCAGGACAATACTGTCTCTCAGAAATCTCGGTGAAACAAAGTGTTACGGACATGACGGCAGTCAGGTCACGATCCGCGACAGCCCCAAACGGCTTGAAAGGAAAGCTTAGCTCCGACGTTAACCACATATTTGGATTTACCCCGTTTTCGGACCGGAAAACCGCGCTTGTTCAGACTTTATCAAGGCTTTGGCGAAATGGTGGGGGCGTCAGCGAGAATGCGGCTCATGCGTGGTGAAAACCGCGCAGCGTGCAGAAGGCACTTGAACGCACCCGCGCGGTGCAAAACGCAATGTGCAAAAAGCACGCTCTGAAAGGATATCGCTATGTCTAGCATTCTTACCAATACCAGCGCGATGGTCGCCCTGCAGACCATGCGTGGCATCAACAAGAATCTGGCGCAGACCCAGAGTCAGAT
>SKRP01000298.1 GCA_007118445.1 Natronohydrobacter sp. | reverse complement strand
TTGCGCACATTCGGCAGAGAGCCTCCACACCCTGCCATGCGACATCCCTCTAACAGGGCATCCTGTCGGAAAGCTGTCAAGCCGGGAAACAGGTCAGGCTCAATCGGAGGGACGGCGTGCGGATTGTACTGGTCGAAGACAATGCCATTCTGGCACGCGCGCTGATTCAGGCCCTGCAGGACGCAGGTCACGCAGTGGACTGGCTGGATGACGGACAGGAAGCGGATCAGTTCCTGGCACAGACAGGGGCGGATCTGGTGATTCTGGATGTGAACCTGCCGATGCTGGGTGGTCTGGAAATCCTGCGCAAGCTGCGCGCGCGCGGGCAGAACTTTCCGGTTCTGATCCTGACCGCGCAAGGGCAGGTTGATGACCGGGTGGCGGGCCTGGATGCAGGCGCGGATGATTATCTTGTCAAACCCTTCGAGATGGCCGAACTTCACGCCCGGCTGCGCGCGCTGGCGCGGCGCCCCTCGGATGCGCGCGCAACTGTCGAGATCTTCGGCGGGGTATCCTATGACCGGAGCGCGCGCAGCCTGAGCACGGAAGCGGGCATCATGTCCCTGTCGCGCCGTGAACTGGCGCTGTTCGAGGCCTTTGCCGACAATCCCGGCCGCGTGCTTTCAAAGGAACAGCTTGGCGAACGCATATATGGTGTCGGCTCCGATATCGATGCGAATGCGGTCGAGTTGCTGGTCTCGCGGTTGCGCCGCAAACTTGACGGGAACGGGCTGACGATCCGGACCCTTCGCGGGCTGGGATATCTTGTCCAGATCGATGAGACATGAAAATTCCGGGTGCAATGGGTCGCAAGCCGTTTGCCGGGTCGCTGCGGCTGCGCCTGTTCATCCTGATCCTCCTGCCGCTGATCGGTGTCGCTGTGCTGGCCGGTGCGGTCCGATACTGGCAGGCGCAGACCATGTCAGAGGCGCTATACGATGACGCGCTGAAAGTGGTGGCGCATGTCGTCGCGCGCGAAGTCATCATCACGCAGGGCGATGTGGTGTCGGACGCGCTGCTGAATTCGCTGGTCGGCGTGATGGGGGATCCGATCTTCTACAATGTCTCGGCCGCGGATGGGCGTATCGTGGCGGGATATACCGATACCCCGGACGACATCATCCCCGATGACCTGCGCGGCGGCGAGCCCTATTTCTTTGACTTCACCTATAATGACCAGCCAGTGCGTGCTGTGGTCCTGCGCGAATTCATTGCCGATCCGTTTTTCGATGGCTGGACCACTGTGCTGGTCTGGCAAACCACCAATCAGCGCCGGGAGCTGAGTCTGATCATCCTGCAACAGGCCCTGCTGATCCTGTCGCTGGTGCTGGTGACGGCATCTGCGGCGGTCTGGATCGGGATTTCGCAGGGGTTGCGCCCCTTGACCGATCTGCGCGAGGCCATTGCCCTGCGCAGCCCGGCAGAGCTGGGGGCGATCCGACGGGTGGTCCCTGTCGAGGTGCAGCCCCTGGTCAAGACAATGAACACGCTTTTCGCCCGGCTTCAGGCGGAATTGCAGCGGCGCAATGCCTTTATCGCCAATGCCGCGCATCAGATCCGCAACCCGGTCGCGGCAATTCGCGCGCAGGCGGATATGGCGCTGTCCACAACTGACCCGGCACAGCGCGAGGCCCGGTTGCAGGATCTGCAAACCGCAGCCAGTGACCTGTCGCGGCTGAGTCAGCAATTGCTGAGCCTGGAAATGGTCAGCCATGCGGGCATTTCCCATGCAGAAAGGCTGGATTTCACCGCGTTGGCTGCGGATATGGCGCGGAAATTCGCGCCTGCGATGCTGGCCAAAGGCGTCGAGATGCAGTTCAACGCGCCCGATCAGGTGGTCATGGTGCAGGGCAATGCAGTGCTGCTGCGGGAAGCCATCGAGAACCTGCTCGACAATACCATGCGATACGGGCTGGTTGACGGCGGCGAAGTGAGGATCACGCTGGAGCGCATCGATGCGAGCGTGCGGCTCATGATCGAGGATGACGGGCCTGGCATTCCGATGGCCCAGTCCGAACAGGTTTTTGAACGCTTTGTCCGCCTGTCGGGGCCTGACGAGAAACCGTCACACCATTCCGGATGCGGGCTGGGGCTGGCCATTGTCCGGTCCATTGCCGTCGCACATGGTGGCGAGGCGCATATCATCCGCAGGCAGAAGGGATGCTGTATTGCATTTGCCCTGCCAGTGGCTGATTGATCCGGGCATAGCCGCCCTGCAAATGGCGGGATGTGACGCGCCAGAACTGCCACCAGATCGCGGGGGCCAGACCAGAAACGCACCGCCCCGAAACCGGGGCGGTGCTGCATTCTCTTTACAGCGTCAGGTTTCAGAAGAAACCAAGCTTGTTCGGGTTGTAGCTGACCAGCATGTTCTTGGTCTGCTGATAGTGATCGAGCATCATCTTGTGGTTCTCGCGCCCGATACCTGACTGTTTGTAGCCGCCGAAAGCAGCATGGGCCGGATAGGCGTGGTAGTTGTTGACCCAGACACGGCCAGCTTCAATCGCGCGGCCGAAGCGATAGGCGCGGGTGCCGTCGCGGGTCCAGACCCCGGCACCAAGGCCATACATCGTGTCATTGGCGATGGCGAGCGCTTCCTCTTCGGTCTTGAAAGTCGTGACCGACACAACCGGGCCGAAGATTTCTTCCTGAAACACGCGCATTTTATTATGGCCCTTCAGGATCGTGGGCTGAATGTAATAGCCGGTCTCCAGATCGCCGCCCAGATGCGCGGAATCGCCACCGGTCAGCACCTCGGCCCCTTCTTCACGGCCAATCGTGAAATAGGACATGATCTTGTCATGCTGCTGCTTGCTGGCCTGCGCGCCGACCATCGTGTTCATGTCACGCGGGTCACCCTGAACGATGGCTTTCACGCGCGCGATGCAGCGCTCCATGAAGGCGTCATAGATGTCCTCATGAACCAGCGCGCGGCTGGGGCAGGTGCAGACCTCGCCCTGGTTGAAGGCAAAGAGCACGAAACCTTCGACCGCCTTGTCAAGGAAGGCATCATCTTCGGCCATGATGTCCTTGAAGAAGATGTTCGGCGACTTGCCACCCAGTTCCAGCGTGACCGGGATCAGGTTGACGGTCGCCGCTTCCATGATCTTGCGCCCGGTGGCGGTCGAGCCGGTGAAGGCAATCTTCGCGATCCGGTTGGAACGTGCCAGTGCATCACCAGCCTCGGCCCCCAGACCGTTGACGATATTCAGCGTGCCAGCAGGCAGCAGATCGGCGATGACTTCCATCAGCACCAGAATCGCCGCCGGGGTCTGCTCGGCGGGCTTGAGCACGATGCAATTGCCAGCCGCAAGCGCGGGCGCGATCTTCCAGGCCGCCATCAGGATCGAGAAGTTCCACGGGATGATCTGGCCGACAACGCCCAGCGGCTCATGGAAGTGATAGGCCACGGTATCATTGTCGATATCCGACATATTGCCTTCCTGCGCGCGCAGGGTTCCGGCGAAATAGCGGAAATGATCCACGGCCAGCGGAATGTCGGCCGCCGTCGTCTCGCGGATGGGCTTGCCATTGTCCCAGGTTTCGGCCGCGGCGATCAGGTCGAGGTTTTCCTCGATCCGGTCGGCGATCTTGAGCAGGATGTTCGAACGCTCGGCCGCCGAGGTCTTGCCCCAGGCGTCCTTGGCGGCATGGGCGGCATCGAGCGCCAGTTCGACATCGGCCGCGTCCGAGCGCGGCACTTCGCAGACCTTCAGGCCGGTGATCGGCGTGATGTTGTCTATGTAGCGCCCGGCCACCGGAGCGACGAACTGGCCGCCGATGAAATTGTCGTAGCGCGCCTTGAAGGGCGA
>SKRP01000159.1 GCA_007118445.1 Natronohydrobacter sp. | reverse complement strand
TCGCGGCTCAAGACCGTGCCGATCTCGATGCATTGCTGGCAGGGTGACGATGTTGCGGGCTTCGAGAGGCGCAGCGGAACCTCTGGCGGGGGCATTCAGGCGACCGGCAATCATCCCGGCCGCGCGCGCACACCAGACGAGTTGCGCGCCGATCTGGAATTTGCCTATTCGATGATCCCCGGACAGCACCGGCTGAACCTCCACGCCATCTACATGGATACAGATGACACCCCCGACCGCGACCAGATCGAATACAGTCATTTTGCCCGATGGGTGGACTGGGCCAGAGAGCAAGGCATCGGACTTGATTTCAACCCTACCTTCTTTGCCCACGCGAAAGCCGACGACAATCTGACACTATCGCACCCTGATGCGGGCATCCGGGATTTCTGGATCGAACATGGCAAACGCACCCGAGATATCGCCGCACGCATCGGAGAGGAACTCGGCAGCCCCTGTATCAACAACATCTGGGTTCCCGATGGATACAAGGACATCCCCGTTGACCGCATGACCGCGCGGATGCGACTGGAAACATCGCTTGATGCGATCCTTGCGGTGAAGCAAGACGCGGGCCGAATGCGCGACGCGGTAGAGTCGAAATTGTTCGGCATTGGCGTGGAAGCCTGCACGATCGGCAGTCATGAATTCTATCTGGGATACGCGATCAGGAAGGGCATATTGCTCTGCCTCGATATGGGGCATTTTCACCCGACCGAGAATATTGCCGACAAGCTCAGCGCAGTCTCTTTGTCGCTGCCACAGATCCTTTTGCATGTTTCGCGTCCCATGCGCTGGGACAGTGACCATGTTATCTTGCTGAATGACGATATCCTGGCCATGGCCCAGGAGCTCGTGAGCGCAGATTTGCTGGATCGGACATCCATCGGCCTGGATTTTTTCGATGCGACCATCAGCCGTACAGCCGCCTGGGTCATCGGCACGCGAAACATGCAAAAGGCCCTGTTACGCGCGCTCCTGATGCCATGGGACCGGCTGCGTTCGATAGAAGACAAGCTTGATTTCACGACGCGGCTGACACTCACTGAAGAGTTCAAGGACCTGCCTTTCGGCACCATCTGGGAAGAATTCTGCAAGCGCATGGATACGCCAAGCGGGCTTGCCTTGATCGGTGAGTTGACCCGCTATGGTGACAGCGTTGCCGCAAGGGGATAGCTGGCAAGCTGAAACTGTTGCATGAGTGTTCTATCCCGGACGACGGGAAGGCAGCTTGCTGAACACCTTCGGCTTGACTGTGTTCCAATCCCTCATGGCCTGTAAGGGCGACGTGCTGCCCATGGCTGATTGTGGGAGCTGCCGGTTGCAGAGCCAGACCTGACCATTCCCTGACCGGGTGCGCGTGGGGGAGCAGTGCTCTCCAATCTGTGGCGCAGCGTGTCTGCCCTCTGGATCAGGCTCATATTCTTCAGGCAAGTCTTAAAATGCTCAAAGATTGAGCAGGTCAAATCAAATGTGATCGGTAACTGTGTTTGTCATTGCCTGAGCTCTCGATGCTGCGCGGTGGTTGTAAAACTGCCTTGACTGCGGGCCGCTTCTGCCGCCTCCTGATATTGTCAACAATCTTGTTGTCAAAAGTGAGTCGTCGCTATCAAGTTGCGGCACGTCCATCACGGAGACCAGACATGAGACAACCCAAGAGAATTACCGTTGCAGCGCTGCTTGCAAGTTCATTTCTGACGCTGCCAGTCAGCGCCGTAGCGCAGGATAAAATTCTGCGCATTGGCATGACGGCTGCTGATATTCCACGCACTCTGGGCCAGCCGGATCAGGGGTTCGAAGGGAATCGTTTCACCGGAATCACTATCTACGACAGCCTGACCGAATGGGATCTCAGCTCGGAAACAGAGCCTTCGGTCGTGATCCCGGGCCTTGCCACCGCTTGGGAGGTCAATCCCGATGACACCACGCGCTGGACCTTCACGCTGCGCGAGGATGTGACTTTCCATGATGGCAGCCCGTTCAATGCAGAAGCCGTCGTCTGGAACGTGCAGAAAGTGCTCGATGAAGATGCGCCACATTTCGACGCAAGCCAGGTGGGCGTGACCGCCTCGCGGATGCCGACCTTGCGCTCTGCCTCGGTGATCGACGAATTCACAGTCGAGCTTGTCACATCCGAACCCGACAGCTTCCTGCCTATCAACCTGACCAATCTGTTCATGGCCTCGCCGACCCATTGGCAGGCGAAATTCGAAGAAACCGGCAGTGCCGAGGCCGCATGGTCCGCCTTTGCCGCCGATCCGTCCGGGTCCGGCCCATTCCGCGTGACCAGTTTCGTGCCGCGCGAGCGTCTGGAAATGGTCCCGAATGAAAACTACTGGAACCCGGATCGCATCTCGACACTGGATGGTGTGGTCCTGGTCCCGATGCCGGAAGCCAATGCCCGCACCGCGGCGCTGCTCTCGGGCCAGGTGGACTGGATCGAGGCCCCGGCACCGGACGCGATGCCGCAGATCGAAGCACGGGGTTTCACGATCCATTCCAACCCGCAGCCACATGTCTGGCCCTGGCAGCTGTCTTTTGCCGAAGGCAGCCCCTGGCTGGACCAGCGCGTGCGCCATGCGGCCAATCTGTGCTTTGACCGTGACGAGCTGTCGATCCTGCTCGGCGGCATGATGGGCAGCCCTGTCGGATCTTACGAGCCCGGCCATCCCTGGTTTGGCAACCCCTCTTTCGAGATCCGCTATGATCTGGACGAAGCGCAGCGGCTGATGACAGAGGCCGGGTTCTCGGCCGATAATCCCCTTCAGATCAGGGTGCAGACCTCGGCCTCCGGCTCGGGGCAGATGCAGCCGATCCCGATGAATGAATATCTGCAGCAGGCGCTGCGCGCGTGCTATTTCGATGTCGAGCTCGATGTCATCGAGTGGAACACGCTGTTCACCAACTGGCGGCGCGGTGCGACCGACCCATCGGCCAACAATGCCGATGCGATCAATGTCACGTTCTCGACCATGGATCCGTTCTTCGGGATGGTGCGCTTCACCTCGACCCAGACCTTCCCGCCTGTGTCCAACAACTGGGGTTATTTCGGGAATGACGAGTTCGATGCGCTGATCGAAACGGCGCGCACCACCTTTGACGATGACGCACGCGACGACGCCCTTGCGGCCTTGCACAGCCGGATTGTCGAGGAAGCGCCCTTCGTCTGGGTGGCGCACGATTCAGGACCACGGGCCATGGCGCCGAACGTGACCGGGGTGGTGCAGCCCAGAAGCTGGTTCATCGACATCGCGCCGATGGGCATGGAATGATCTGAGACCAAGGCCCCGGACAGATTCCGGGGCCTTGCCTTTTCAATCGCTTAGACCCGAAGGAGCCCGCGCATGCTCGGCTACAGCCTTCGACGGATCATCTACACCATTCCGGTTCTGCTCGGGGTGTCGCTGGTCTGTTTCGCTCTTGTCCATATCTCGCCCGGCGATCCGCTGATCTCGATCCTGCCCGCCGATGCCTCGGTCGAATTGCAGGACCGCTTGCGCGTCCTCTACGGATTCGACCGCAGCTACCCCGAACAGTTCCTGCTCTGGCTGGGTCGGGCGCTGCAGGGCGATCTGGGCACCTCGATCGCGACAGGACGTCCTGTGACTGCCGAAGTGATCAACGCAGTGGGCAACACGCTGCTGCTGGCCGCTGTCGCCACATTCGTGGGCTTCGTGCTGGGCTGCTTTTTCGGCTTCGTGGCAGGCTATTTCAGCAACTCGCCGATGGACAAGGCCGCATCTGCCGCCGCCGTGTTCGGCGTCTCGGTGCCGCATTACTGGCTGGGTATGGTGCTGGTGATCATCTTCTCGGCCCAGCTGGGCTGGCTGCCGGCCTCTGGGGCCGGTCCTGGCGGGTCGAGCCAATGGAAGCTGGATGCCGAGCATATCAGCTACCTCATCCTGCCCGCGCTGACCATGAGCGTGATCCCGATGGGGATCATCGCCCGGACTGTGCGCGCGCTGGTCGCCGAGATCCTGGCGCAGGAATTCGTGATCGGGCTGCGTGCACGGGGCCTGTCGGAATTCGGGGTGTTTCTGCATGTGGTCAAGAATGCCGCCCCAACGGCCCTGGCGGTGATGGGCGTGCAACTGGGCTATCTGCTGGGCGGGTCGATCCTGATCGAGACCGTGTTTTCCTGGCCTGGCACCGGCATGCTGCTGAATTCCGCGATTTTCCAACGCGATCTGCCGCTCCTGCAAGGCACCATCCTTGTGCTGGCGCTGTTCTTCGTCGTCCTCAATCTGCTTGTGGACATCATGCAAAGCGCGCTCGATCCGCGCATCAAGAGGTGACGTCATGGCGGATCAGACACTTGACACCCTAATCCTGGCGCCCGCGCGCAGCGCAGGCTACTGGCAGAATGTCGGCGCAAGGCTCTTGCGCGACAAGACCGCGATGGCCGCAGGCAGCGTCTTGCTGCTGCTGACGCTGGCGGCGATCTTCGCACCGATCATCGCGCCCATGGACCCGCTCGAAGGCCGCCTGATCAACCGCCTGCAACCCATCGGCTCGGACGGTCATCTGCTGGGCACGGATGAGCTGGGCCGCGACATGCTCTCGCGGCTGATCTGGGGCGCGCGGCTGTCGCTTTTGATGGGGGTCACTCCAGTGGTGATGGCTTTCATCCTTGGCTCGGCCATCGGCATCATCGCAGGCTATGCGGGCGGCTGGACCAACACGCTGATCATGCGCACTGTCGATGTCTTCTATGCGTTTCCGTCGGTGTTGCTGGCTGTGGCGCTTTCGGGCGCGCTTGGCGCGGGACTGGGCAATGCTCTGTTATCGCTCACGGTTGTTTTCATTCCGCCCATCGCGCGCGTGGCCGAGTCAGTCACCACACGGCTGCGCTCGTCTGATTTCATCGAGGCCGCGCGCGCCTCGGGCGCGGGTGCGTTGACCATCGTGCGGGTGCATGTGCTCGGCAATGTGCTGGGACCGATCTTCGTCTATGCGACATCGCTGATTGCCGTCAGCATGATCCTCGCTTCGGGGCTGTCCTTCCTCGGGCTTGGCGTGCGCCCGCCCAATCCCGAATGGGGCCTGATGCTGAACACGCTGCGCACGGCGATCTATGTGCAGCCCTGGGTCGCCGCGCTGCCGGGGCTGATGATCTTCATGGTCTCGATTTCCTTCAACATGCTGTCCGACGGGCTGCGCTCTGCCATGGAGGTGCGCCAATGAGCACGGAAAACGCAATTATGACTGTCCGCAACCTGCGCAAGTATTTCCCGATCAAGGGCGGCATTCTGGGCCGGACCGTGAAGAACGTCCATGCTGTGGACGGGGTCGATCTGGAAGTCTTTGCCGGCGAAACCCTCGGCGTGGTGGGCGAATCGGGCTGCGGCAAATCCACCACGGCGCGGCTTCTGATGCAACTGATCGAGCCTGATGAGGGCGCGCTCTATTTCGACGGCAAGCTGGTCGGCAGCCCCGAATTGCCGCTCAAGGCGTTTCGGCGGCAGGTGCAGATGGTGTTTCAGGACAGCTATTCTTCGCTCAACCCGCGCCTGACCATCGAGGACAACATCGCCTTTGGTGCCCGTGTCCACGGCACACCGGGGCGCGAGGCACTGGCGCGCACGCATGACCTGCTCGACCGTGTGGGGCTGGACCCGGCACGCTTTGCCGGGCGCTATCCGCATGAATTGTCGGGCGGCCAGCGCCAGCGCGTCAATATCGCGCGCGCGCTGGCGCTGCGCCCGAAGATCATCATTCTCGATGAAGCGGTCTCGGCGCTCGACAAATCCGTCGAAGCGCAGGTGCTGAACCTGCTGGCCGATCTGAAGACCGAATTCGGACTGACTTATATCTTCATCAGCCATGACCTGAATGTGGTCCGTTTCGTATCGGACCGGGTGATGGTGATGTATCTGGGACAGGTGGCGGAAATCGGGGATTCCGAAGCGCTCTATGATAATCCGCTGCACCCCTATTCGCGCGCGCTTCTGTCCTCGATGCCCTCGATGGATCCGGATAATCGCACGATGGAACCTGCATTGAGCGGCGATCCCCCGAACCCGATCGATCCGCCCTCGGGCTGCCGGTTCCACACGCGCTGCCCGATCGTCGGCACAGTGTGCAGCCAGAAAGAGCCAGCCCTTGCCCAGCGCGCGCACAAGCACCTGGTGTCGTGCCACGCGCATGATCCCGCCTCGGGCTACAAGGCCACCCCCAGCACGAAAGAGGCCGCCGAATGACCGTTCCCTTCCTGTCGATCAAGAATCTTGGTGTCACTTTCAAAGGCGGCACCCGCCCGGTGCGCGCGGTCAATGATGTCTCGCTCGATATCGCACCCGGCGAGGCCGTCGCATTGATCGGCGAATCCGGCTCGGGCAAATCCGTCACCATGCGCGCGGTGATGCGCCTGAACCCCGAGAAACGCTCGCAGCTTGACGGGCAGATCCTGGTGGGCGGGCGCGATGTCATGGAGATGTCGACACGTCAGCTCTCGAAATTCCGTGGCAGCGAGGCCGCAATGATCTTTCAGGAGCCGCTCCTGGCGCTGGATCCGGTTTATGCTCTGGGCGATCAGATCGTCGAAGCGATCCGCCGCCACGAAGTAATCAGCCGCGACAAGGCACGCGCGCGCGCGCTGGAGCTGTTCGAGCAAGTGCGGATTCCTTCGGCGAGATCGCGACTTGACAATTACCCGCATGAAATGTCCGGCGGGATGCGACAGCGCGCGATGATTGCACTGGCGCTTGCCTGCCGTCCGAAATTGCTTCTGGCCGATGAGCCGACCACCGCGCTGGATGCGACGGTGCAGATCCAGGTCTTGCTGCTGCTCAGGGAATTGCAGCGCGAGCTGGGTCTGTCGATCCTGTTCGTGACCCATGATATCGGCGCGGCAATCGAGGTCGCGGACCGTATCGCGGTGATGTATGCAGGCCAGATCGTCGAGGAAGCCAGCGCCCGTGATCTGATCCGCACCCCGCGCCACCCGTATACGCTGGGCCTGCTGAAAAGCCGCGCGCATGATGCCATGGTCAAGGGCACGAAGCTGGATGCGATCCCCGGCGCGCCGCCGGATCTGGCCAATCTACCCGATGGCTGCCCGTTTTCGCCCCGCTGCTTTCTGGCTGACGGTGGCTGTCGGACGGGCAAGATCGGGATCGAGCAGATCAGCGCCGGTCATCAGGCGCGGTGCCGCAGGCTGGATCAGACCGTATTCCGAGATGCCGGGTAAAGACAGCAGCGCCGCCCTGTCATTCAGCCGGGCGGCGCAAAGGCGTTGGCTCCACAAGGTCGCGGGACTTGTCGCGCGGCCAGGCATAAGCGCCAACCTTCGACGTGACATAGCCGCCACCGGCGACGGCTTCGGCAAGACGAACAGCCGCGTGAACCCCATCGATCACGGGCAGACCTGCTTCAGCCGAAAGCGCGTGACACATATCCGACATGCCCGCACATCCAAGGATGACGGCTTCAGCGCCGTCCTGATCGCGCGCAGCAAGGACTTGCGCAAGCAACAGCGACTTTGCGTGGTCCGGGTCGGCTTCGAGCGCCAGCACAGGCAGATCGACTGCCCGCACGCGGCGCAGACTGCGTCCTGCCCCATAGCTCTGCGCCAGATCCTCGATGATCGGGATCGCACGCGGCAGCGTGGTCACGACCGAGAACCGCGTCGCCAGAAGTGTCGCCACCTGCATCGCCGCTTGGGCAATCCCGATCACCGGGCCACGCACCACTTCGCGGGCCGCCCCGATGCCGGGATCGTCGAAACAGGCAATCACATGTGCTTTTGCGCCAGCCAGTTCGGCCCGGCGCAAGGCGTCAAGCATCGGAGGGACTGCCACGGCCTCGTCGTGATAACCCTCTATGCTGGGTGGCACTGGCGGGCAGGCACAATCGGCAATGACCGTCGTGCCGGTGCTCGCCGCGGCTTCGGCCGAACGGGCAATAAGTGCGGTCATCTCGCGGCTGGAATTTGGATTATAGACGAAAAGCCGCATGGCATAACTTTCATTCGGAACTGCGCCCCGTATCTCTATCGCGGCAATGCGCGCGACGCAAGATTGTCAGCGTATTTGTCGACAATCGGAGCGCTGAAAACGCCCCGCCCAAATACCTTTGTCATTTGAACCCGAGCCCTCTAGAAGGCTCATGGGATGAGGACCGGACATGCCTTGGCTATCGCGAAGTTCGACCAATGAGGTCATCAACCGGATCTGTGACAAGATCTGGCTCGCAGTGGTGCAGCGCACCCTGCGCCCGGGCGCGCGGCTGAAAGAAGAGGAACTGACCGAGATCTTTGCGACCACGCGTGCGCGCGTGCGGCAGGCGCTGTTGATCCTTGAACAAGACGGGCTTGTAACGATCACCCCAAATCGGGGTGCCTGTATCGCAGAGCCAAGCGTGGAGGATGCGCAAGATGCCTTTTGCGCCCGCATCGCGATCGAACAGCGTCTCGTGGCGCGCCTGTGTCAAACCGCCAGCGCCGAGGATATCAGGCTTTTGCGCGAACATATTGACCAGGAACGCCGGGCGCATGAACGCAGTGATCACGAAGCCGTGATCCGGCTGTCAGGCGAGTTTCACATGTTGCTCGCCAAACTGTCGGGGGCGGAACTGCTCTTGAGAATCCTGCGCATGCTGACGATCCGGACATCCCTCATCACCGCGATGTATCAGACAGCGGCGACGCAGACATGTGGGCCGGATGAGCATGACCGCATTCTCGCCGCCATCGAGGCGCGTGACGCGCTCAGCGCAAGCCATGAGATGGCGCATCACCTTCATCATCTTGAAACGGCGTTGCGACTGTCCGATGCGCCCACGCCGGTCTCTGGCCTGCGCGAGGCGCTTGCGGCGGTCGTCCCGAAACGCTCGCCGTCCTCCTCCTGAGGTTTGCCACGCCTTCATCGGGATACTGTTCCTGCCAGCGCCCGACCGTGAGCTTCGACATGCCTGTGCGCCGCATGATCTGAGCGGTGCCGTGATCATCTGCCCTGCTTGGCACGATCCCGGCCCACCATGCGGGTTTACGCGAGGTGTTGCGGTTATTCACCAGACCTTCAAGTTCAGCACGGTCGGCAGGGCCAGAATAGTGGCAGATGTCAGGGCGTCTCATGCGCTCGGCAGGACACATGCTGACGCGGCTGGCAATTTCATGTCAGGCGGCCAATACCAGGCAAGACCTGTTTTCGTCATGGCCAACCGATCTGGCACCCCTCGGTCAGGCGCGAAATCGACGCGACCAGTGACGCGCGGTCAAGTCCGAAATGCCGGTAAAGATCCTGAACTGTGCCGGTTTGCCCGAAATGCTCGACACCATGCGCGATGGTCCGGTGCCCCGCCACCGAACCCAGCCAGGCCAGCGTTGCCGGATGACCGTCAAGCACTGTGACAAGGCTGCAGCCAGACGGCAATGGCATCAGCAGGCGTTCAATGTGGCTACGCGCAGCCGCATTTCCGCGCGCGCGGGCACGCTGCGCTGCGCTCCAACCCGCCGAAAGCCTGTCGGCAGAGGTCACGGCAAGCACACCGATATCGCGCCGATATTCCCCCGCCATCCCGGCAGCAGCGATGGCCTCACTGGCAACAGCGCCCTGATAGGCAATGACGACACTGCAATTCGGACCGGGTTCGCGCAACCAGTACGCCCCATCAATCGCGCCCTGCCGGAAACTGTCGCTGGCGCGGCGTCCGGGCTGCTCCAGCGGTCGCGTGCTCAGACGCAGATAGACGGATCCACCAGTTTCGTCGCGCAACCAGGTGCGCTCATCCGGGTCGCCCTCGCCGTCACGCTGCAGATAGTCGAAAGACCAATGCAGGATCGCGGCCAGTTCATCTGCAAAAGCCGGCTCGAATGTGGCGAGACCGTCTTGCGCCATGCCGGTCAGCGGCGTGCCGATGGACTGATGCGCGCCGCCCTCAGCGGCAAGCGTGACACCAGATGGTGTGCCGACAAGGATGAAGCGCGCATCCTGATAGCAGGCATAGTTCAGCGCATCGAGACCGCGATGCACGAAAGGGTCATAGACCGTGCCGATGGGGATCAGCCGCCTGCCCCAGAGCGCATGCGCAAGCCCTGCCGCCCCGAGAAGCAGAAAGAGATTCATTTCCGCGATGCCAAGCTCGATATGCTGACCCTCCGGGGAAAACTCCCATTTCGCGGTTGACGGAATACGATGCTCGATAAATGCATCAGGCTGCGCGGACCGGGCAAAGAGCTTGCGTCGGTTGACCCAGGCCCCGAGGCTTGTGGTTCCGGTCACATCGGGTGATGTGGTGACGATGCGTCCGGCCAGCGCGCCTGGGTCGCGGGCCAGATCGCCAAGGATCTTGCCAAAGGCAAGCTGGGTCGAGATCTCGCGATCTGCCGGGGCGTTGAGCAGCGGCACGTCCAGCCTGTCATCTGCAGATCGGCGGGGAAAGCGGGAAAAGAACGGCACCTGTCCCAGAAAGGCGCGCAGCCCGTCAGGGTCATCCACGGCCGCGAACCGGTCCCATTCCGCGCCCTCGGCCACCCCCATGCGCTTCTGCCAGTCTGCCATCTGCGCCTTTGTCATCAAGCCGCCGTGATTGTCCTTGTGGCCAGCGATCGGCGTGGCCCAGCCCTTTATGGTATAGGCCAGAATGCAGGTCGGGCGATCGTGATCGATGGCGGCAAAAGTCTCGGCCATCGTCTGCACGCAATTGCCGCCCAGATTTTCCATCAACTCGGCCAGTTCGGCATCGCTGCGCCGCTCGATCAGGGCCGAGACATCCCCCTGATCGCCCAGATCGTCCATCAGCCGTTTGCGCCAGACTTCGCCGCCCATATAGGTCAGCGCAGAGTATTCCGCATTCGGACAGGCATCGATCCAGTCGCGCAGGGCTTCGCCGCCCGGCTCAATGAAGGCCGCGCGCTGCAAATGGCCAAACTTGACCCGGATCACATCCCAGCCGAAAGCGTCGAAAATCTTCTCGACGCGCTCCAGCAGACCTTCGCGCACGATCCCGTCAAGCGACTGGCGATTATAGTCTATGATCCACCAGCAGTTGCGCAGGTCGTTCTTCCAGCCTTCCTGCAGCGCTTCATAGATATTGCCTTCATCCAGTTCCGCATCCCCCAGGAGCGCAATCATCCTGCCGCAGGGGACATCAGCGCCCCAGGGTTTGGCCCGCAGATAGTCCTGCACCAGCGCGGCAAAGGACGTGATCGCGACCCCCAACCCCACCGATCCGGTCGAGAAATCGACATCATCGACATCCTTGGTGCGGCTTGGATAGCTTTGCGCGCCCCCATAGCCGCGGAAATTCTCCAGTTTCTCGCGCGGGATATTCCCCATCAGATACTGCATCGCATGAAAGACCGGCGCGGCATGCGGCTTGACCGCAACCCGGTCCTCGGGGCGCAATGCAGAAAAGTAAAGGGCCGTCATGATCGATACGATTGACGCCGAAGAGGCCTGATGCCCGCCGACTTTGATCGCATCGGTTTTGGGCCGGATATGATTGGCATTGTGGATCATCCAGTGCGACAACCACAAAAGCCGCTGTTCGATTGTCTTGAGTTGTGCAGGTGTATCGGTCATGTCGCGCGTCCCCGAAGCTATCAATGCGTTGCCGCAGGATAGGATTCTGTTCTCGACAATCGGCACCAAATCTGTTGCCATTCCCAGCGAATTGCGCTCAAATCACGCGCATAATGCAGCCCCCACGATGGAAATCAGCGCCGATGCCGCAGGACATTGACAGAATCGACTACAAGATCCTGCGCGCACTGCAGCAGGATGCCCGATTGACACATCAGGAACTCAGCGAGAAGGTCGGGCTGTCGCCTTCGCCCTGCGCGCGGCGCATCCGCAAGCTTGAAACCGAGGGCTTCATCACCGGCTACAGCGCATGTATCGATGATGCGCAGCTGGGATTTGGTTTCAGCGTTTTCATTTCCGTGCGCCTTGACCGGCAGATCGACGACCGGCTGGTTGCGTTTGAGGCCGAGATACGGCGTTGTCCCGAAATCGTCGAATGCTGGCTGATGACCGGGCGCTTCGATTATCTGCTGCGGGTTGCCGTCAGCGATCTTGCGGAATTCGAGCGCTTTCTGACCAGCCGCCTGACCAAGCTGCCTGGTGTCGCCTCACTTGACTCCTCGGTTCCGATCCGGCGGGTGAAATACCTGCCCGCACGACTGGAATGACCGGATAGGTGACAGAAAGCTCAGTTCCGGTTGATCTGATACTGACGCATCTTGCGATACAGCGTCGGACGTGAAATTCCCAGCACCGACGCCACACGCGTCAGATTGCCCTTTTCGGCCAGAATCGTGCGCCGTATGGCGCTTTCCTCGATGCTTTCCAGATCACCGGAATGGCCGCTCAGGATGGTTTCAAGCGAATCCGCGTCGGGCGCTGGATCGTCAAGATCGCGGCGCAACTCGGGCGGAAGATCACGCACCGTCACGATCGGGCCGGACGCAACAAGATAGATCCGCTGCATGAGATTGCGCAGCTCGCGCACATTGCCGGGCCATCTGTATTTCAGGAACAGCTCGATGGTCTCTTCGGCAAATTTCATCCTTGGTCGAGCGACCTCCTGCGCATAATGTGCTGAAAAATGCTCGATCAGCGCGAGGATATCGTTGCCGCGCTGCCGCAACGGCGGAACCTCGATAGTGACCACACCGATGCGGTAGAACAGGTCGCGCCGGAACCGGCCCTCGTTGATCTCCAGTCGCAAATCCCGATTGGTCATGGCCACCAGCCGGACATCAACGGGGCGGCGCTTGTTGTCCCCCATCCGGTAGACCGCCCGCTGTTCCAGAGCCCGCAGCAGATAGGGCTGCAACTCAATCGGCATGTCCCCGATCTCATCCAGACACAGCAACCCGCCATCGGCCAGTTCGAACTTGCCCGGCCTTCCACCGCGAACTGCACCGGTAAAGGCACCGTCGACATAACCAAAAAGCTCTGCACCGATCAGGTCACTTGAAATCGCCGCGCAGTTCAGCGGCACATAGGGGGCATCATCGCTTCCAAGGCGACTATGTATCAGGCGGGCGAAAAGTTCCTTGCCGACCCCGGTCTCTCCCTGGATCAGCACCGAGACATTGGCGGTTGCCGCGCGTTCGGCCAGTTCAATGGCTTCGAGCATACTCGGCGATGCACCGATGATGTGGATTGTCGCTTCGGACACATTGCGCCGCGGCTTGATGCTGCGGGCACTGAGGTCTGAACGCATGATCGCCCCGTCAGATTTCAGGAACAGCGCTGCCCCGCGATAGGCATTGCCCAGAATCAGCCGTTCCAGCCCCTGCGCCTGCACTTCGGGCGGCAGAAGGCGGGGCAGATCCTTGTCGGAAATCCCGTCAAGATCAGGCAGCAGCTTGTGACCGACTATCAGCTTGTCAGAGGCCGGAAAGCGCGCCTCATCCACACCACGGCGGAACACGATGCGCCCGCTGCTGTCGAGCAACAACACCGAACTGTCGGCGCGGCTGTATTTCGACTGCAGGAAGGCTTCGAGCAATTGCGTGCGGTCCTGGCGCTGCTGTTCGGCAAGCGCGATCTCGATTTC
>SKRP01000106.1 GCA_007118445.1 Natronohydrobacter sp. | reverse complement strand
GCTCATATCCCCTTCAACACAGGAGATAGGCGCATGTTCATCCAGACGGAATCAACCCCGAACCCGGCCACACTGAAATTCCTGCCCGGTCAGGACGTGCTGGGCCTTGGCACAGCGGATTTCCCGAATGCAGATGCGGCGGCCAGCTCGCCCCTGGCGCAGCGGCTGTTTTGCGTCGCAGGTGTGACAGGGGTGTTTCTGGGCAGCGATTTCATCACGGTGACCAAGGCAGATGATTGTGAGTGGCAGCATCTGAAACCGGAAATCCTGGGCGCGATCATGGAGCATTTCCAGTCCGGTGCCGCGGTGATCGAGGGCGAGGCCGAGGCAGGCCATGCCGCCCATGACGGCCCGGATTCTGAAATCGTGGGCCAGATCAAGGAGCTTCTGGACAGCCGTGTGCGCCCGGCCGTGGCGCAGGATGGCGGTGATATCACCTTCCACGGCTTTGAGCGCGGCGTGGTCTATCTGCATATGAAAGGGGCCTGCGCGGGCTGCCCCTCGTCCACCATGACGCTGAAAATGGGGATCGAGAACCTGCTGCGCCATTACATCCCCGAAGTGACCGAGGTGCGCCCGGTTGCGGTCTGATCCTCTGATCCTTGGCTTTGACACATCGGCCGCGCATTGCGCGGCCGCACTTCTGTCGGGCGATACTCTGCTGGCGCAGGCCCAGGAGGACATGGCGCGCGGGCAGGCCGAAGCGCTGGTGCCGATGCTGGAGCGGGTGCTGCGCGACGGGGGCGCGGACTGGCGCGATCTGGCAGTGCTGGCGGTGGGCGTCGGGCCGGGAAATTTCACCGGCATCCGCATTTCGGTCGCCACTGCGCGCGGGCTTGCGCTGGCCTTGCTGCGCCCGGCCATCGGTGTATCGATTTTTGAAGCCCGCGCCTGCGACCTGCCGCGCCCGCTGATCGTGGCCGAGGATGCGCGGCGTGGGGCCGCCTATCTGCAGGGGTTCGGGGTCGCGCCGGACATGCCCTGTCTGATGGAACTGCAGGATCTGACCCTCGCCCCTGATACTGCAGTGACCGGATCCGCAGCAGCGTTGATCGGCGTGCCAGCCCTGCCGCCACGCTATCCCCTGGCCGAAGCCATCGCGCGGGTCGGATTGCACAAACTGCGTGCGGGGTCGCAGCCGCGACCTGCGCCGCTCTATATCCGCCCCGCCGATGCGGCCCTGCCTGCCGAACAGCCCCCGGCCTTGCTGCCATGACCGCGCAGGCGCTGGCGGCCCTGCACCGGCAGTGTTTCACCCTGCCGCCGCCCTGGTCCGCACAGGATTTCGCAAGCCTGCTGGCAGATTCGCAAAGCTGTCTGCTGTACCGATGCGATGGGTCTGCGCTGCGGGCCTGTGCGCTGTTTCGCGTGATCTGCGACGAGGCCGAACTGCTGACCCTCGCCACAGCCCCTGACCAGCGCCAGAGCGGGCTGGCGCGCGCGCTGATGCGCGAAGGGCTGGCACAGGTGAGCGCACGCGGCGCGCGGGTCTGCTTTCTGGAAGTTGCTGCGGATAACAGGCCTGCGATCGCGCTCTATACCAGCCTCGGGTTCACGCAAGCCGGGACACGGCGCGGCTATTATCGCGCAACAGGCCATGCACCGCGCGACGCGCTGGTTTTTCGGGCGGAACTCGACAGCATCCTCCGATCCTCGTAGCGCACGCTGCAAACTCACTCATTTTTGCAGTTGACCCCCTTGTCAAATGCGGGGTTAATCGGGGCAATCGCGCAGCGCGTAACGCTGCCGAAACCTGCCTCGCTGCGCTCGATACGCTGCGGGGCCCAACAGGAGTAAACCCGCATGACGTCTCTGAAAACCCTGCTCGGCGCAGCTTCAACCCTGGCCCTGACCGCCACCATCGCGCAGGCCGATCCGGCGCTGATGTATGACCTTGGCGGCAAATTCGACAAATCCTTCAATGAAGCGGCCTTCAACGGGTCCGAGCGTTGGGCTGCGGAAACTGGCGGCAGCTACCGCGATATCGAGATTTCTGCCGAAGCGCAGCGCGTGCAATTCGCCCGCCGTCTGGCCGAAGCGGGTGCGAACCCGGTCGTCGTGCTGGGCTTTGCCAATGAACCGACGCTGCAGGAAGTCGCGCCCGAATTCCCGGATACCTCTTTCGTCCTGATTGATGCGGTGGTCGACCTGCCCAATGTGCGTTCGGTGGTGTTTGCCGAAGAACAGGGCAGCTATCTGGTCGGCATGCTGGCTGCGATGGCCACCGAAACCGATACGATCAGCTTTGTGGGCGGCATGGAAATTCCGCTGATCACGGCTTTCGCTTGCGGCTATGCGCAGGGCGCGAAAGCGGTGAACCCGGATATCAACGTAATCGTCAATTACACGGGCTCGACCCCATCGGCATGGAATGACCCGGTGCGCGGCTCTGAAATCGCGCAGTCGCAGTTCAGCCAGGGCTCTGACATCGTCTTCGCGGCAGCGGGCGGCACTGGCCTGGGCGTGTTGCAGGCTGCCGAAGATGCCGGGCTGTTGTCGATCGGGGTGGACAGCAACCAGAACCATCTTCACCCCGCCTCGGTGCTGACCTCGATGCTGAAACTGGTCGATCAGGCTGTGTTTGACGCGTTCAGCGATGGCCCCGGTCTGGAAACCGGTGTTGTGCGGATGGATCTGGCCTCGGGCGGGGTGGGCTATGCGCTCGATGAGCATAATGCCGATCTGATCACCGACGAGATGCAGGCCGCCGTCGAGGACGCCAAGGCGGCAATCATCGCAGGCGAATTGAGCGTGCATGATTACCGCACGGACAGCACCTGCCCGGCCTTTTGAGCGGCCATGACCGAGGCAGCACCAGATGCGATGCGGCAGGCCCCTGCCGCATCCACCCCGCTGGCCATTGAGCTGCGCGGCATTTCCAAGGCATTCGGGCCGGTTCAGGCCAACAAGGATATTTCGATCCGCGTGAAGCGCGGCACGATCCACGGGATCGTGGGCGAGAATGGCGCGGGCAAATCAACGCTGATGTCGATCCTCTACGGGTTCTACCGTGCCGATGCGGGCGAGGTTTTCATCAATGGCGCCAAGACCGAGATCAATTCCAGCCCGGATGCGATCCGCGCCGGAATCGGCATGGTCTTCCAGCATTTCAAGCTGGTCGAGAATTTCTCTGTGCTGGAAAACGTGATTCTGGGGGCGGAGGACTCGCATCTGCTGCGCAACTCGCTGGCGCGCGCACGCGGGCTGCTGAAGGATCTGGCGCGTGAATTCGAGCTGCATGTGGACCCGGACGCCAAGATCGAGGATCTGTCCGTGGGCCATCAGCAGCGTGTCGAGATCCTGAAGGCGCTCTATCGCGAGGCTGATATCCTGATTCTGGACGAGCCGACAGGCGTGCTGACGCCCTCTGAGGCCGATCACCTGTTCCGCATCCTGCGCGGGCTGAAAGAGCAGGGCAAGACGATCATCCTGATCACGCATAAACTGCGTGAAATCATGGATGTAACGGACGAAGTTAGTGTGATGCGGCGCGGCGAGATGGTGGCGACGCGCACCACGTCGCAGACCAGCCCGACCGAGCTTGCAGAATTGATGGTGGGCCGCAAGGTCTTGTTGCGCGTGGAAAAAACGCCCGCACATCCCACGGATGAAGTGCTGCGCATCGAAGGGCTGCGGCTGGTGGACAGCCAGGGCGTGGAACGGTTGCGGGGGCTCGATTTCAACCTGCGCGCAGGCGAGATTCTGGGCATTGCCGGGGTTGCGGGCAATGGGCAGTCGGAACTGCTCGAAGCCATTGCCGGTCTGCGTCCGGCAGAAGGGACAGCATGGCTGCGCGGCGAGCCCTTGCCGCTTTCAGGTCCGGGATGTGACGGTCAGACCCGGCGCAAACACCGGATCGCCCATGTGCCCGAAGACCGCCACCGGCGCGGGCTGGTGCTGAATTTCCACGCCTGGGAGAATGTCGCACTCGGCTATCATAACGACCCGGTATACAACCCGAGCCCCTGGCGGATGAACAATCCCGCGATCATGCGCGACACTGAGGAAAAGATGGGGGCCTTTGATGTGCGCCCGGCAGACCCTCACCTGAAGGCCAGCGGCTTTTCCGGCGGCAATCAGCAAAAGATCGTCCTTGCCCGCGAAATCGAACACGCGCCTGACCTGCTGCTGATCGGCCAGCCCACGCGCGGGGTGGATATCGGCGCGATCGAGTTCATCCATCAGCGGATCATCCGGCTGCGCGATGCCGGTGCGGCGATCCTGCTGGTCTCGGTCGAGCTCGATGAAATCATGGCGCTCTCGGACCGGATTCTGGTCATGTTCGATGGCCGGATCATGGGCGAGCGGATGCCGGATGCGACCAATGCGCAGGAACTGGGGCTGTTGATGGCGGGGATGGCATGAGCGCACCGAAAAAGCTGCCGCATTGGGCCGATGTGACGCTGGTGCCGCTGGCCTCGGTCGCGCTGGCCTTCGTCATCTCCGGCATTCTGATCTGGGCGATCGGCGAAAACCCGTGGAATGCGGTCAAGCTGATGGTCGAAGGCGCGTTCGGGTCCAGCTATGGCTGGGGCTACACGCTCTATTATGCCACGAATTTCATCTTTACCGGGCTGGCTGTCGCAGTCGCCTTTCAGGCGCGGCTGTTCAATATCGGCGGCGAAGGGCAGGCGGCGATGGCGGGTCTGGGCGTGGCGCTGGTCTGCCTGTATATTCCCTGGCCGCATTGGTCGCTGGCGCTGCTGGGCGCGTCACTTGGGGCGGCATTTTTCGGCGCGGCATGGGCGTTCATTCCGGCCTGGCTGCAGGCCCGGCGCGGCAGTCATATCGTGATCACCACGATCATGTTCAATTTCATCGCCGCCTCGGTTCTGGGCTATTTTCTGGTCAATGTCCTGCGCCCGCAAGGGACGATGGACCCGGCTTCGGCCCGGTTTCCGGCTGACATACGCTTGCCGCGCCTGCATGAGATGCTCGAGCCCTTCGGCATCCCCTTCTCGACCTCAACACCTGCGAATATCGCGCTGTTTCTGGCCCTGGCGATGTGTTTTGCGGTCTGGTTCATGCTCTGGCGGACGCGGCTGGGCTATCAGATCCGCACCTTCGGCGAATCGCAGACAGCCGCCGAATATGCGGGCATCAGTCCGGTAAAGATCACGGTTTACACGATGCTGATTTCGGGCGGGCTGGCCGGGCTGATGGCCGTCAATTCGGTGATGGGTGAACAGCAACGGCTGGTGCTGAACGCGGTCGAGGGCGCAGGCTTCATTGGCATCGCGGTCGCGCTGATGGGCCGCAATCATCCGTTCGGGGTGTTTCTGGCGGCGATTCTGTTCGGCTTTCTGTATCAGGGCGGGGCGGAACTGGCGCTCTGGACCAACATTCCGCGCGAATTGATCGTGGTCATTCAGGCGCTGGTGATCCTGTTCACAGGCGCGCTGGACAATATGGTGCGCATGCCGCTGACGCGGCTATTCGCCATGTGGGGGACGCGCTGATGGATATCACGGTCATTGTCCAGATCATCGACTCGACCCTGCGGCTGTCGACGCCCTTGCTGTTCGCCTGCCTCGCCGGGCTGATTTCCGAGCGCGCGGGCGTGTTCGATATCGGGCTGGAAGGCAAGATGCTGGTCGCGGCCTTCACAGCCGCGGCCATCGCCTTTGTGTCCGGCAATGTCTGGATCGGGGTCACGGCCGCCGTGCTGGCCTCGGTCGTGCTGTCGCTGGTGCATGGTCTGGCCTCGATCACGTTCCGGGGCAATCAGTTGATTTCCGGGGTCGCGATCAATTTTCTGGCCGCCGGGATCACGGTCGTCATCGCGCAGAACTGGTTCCGGCAGGGCGGGCGCACGCCATCGCTGTCGGGCGATGCGCGCATGCCGCGCCTGAACCTGCCTTTTGCCGATGCGCTGCGCGATGTGCCGTTGATCGGACCGCTTTATTCCGGGATTCTCTCGGGCCATGGGCTGCTGGTCTATGTTGCGTTTCTCTGCGTGCCGCTGACCTGGTTCATGTTGTTTCGCACCCGCTTCGGGCTTCGCTTACGCGCTGTGGGCGAGAACCCGGCGGCGGTGGACACATCCGGCGTGTCCGTCACGGCGCTGCGCTATGGCGCTGTCGCGATCTGCGGGGTGCTCTGCGGGCTGGCCGGAGCCTATCTGTCAACCGGACTGTCAGCAGGCTTCGTGCAGGAAATGACCGCCGGGCGCGGCTTTATCGCGCTGGCCGCGATGATCTTCGCAAAATGGCGGCCCTGGCCTGCGATGTGGGCGGTGCTTCTGTTCGGTCTGTTGGAAGCTGTGGCAAACCGGTTCCAGAATATTGAGATTTTAGGTCTCACTTTACCTGTTCAGGCGATGCAGGCCTTGCCCTATATCCTGACTGTTGTCATTCTGGCAGGGTTCGTGGGCAAAGCCATTCCGCCGCGTGCGGGGGGGCAAGCCTATGTCAAGGAACACTAACCGGCCGCGCACGGCCAAGAGCAGGTCATGCAGGTCTATCTGCCCATCGCCGAGATTTCGGTCAACGCCTTCACGCTTCTGGGCGTTGGTGGCGGCGTGGGGATGCTCTCGGGCATGTTCGGGGTCGGTGGCGGCTTTCTGATCACGCCGCTTCTGTTCTTCATCGGCGTGCCGCCCCCGGTGGCGGTGGCGACCGGCGTCAATCAGGTCGTGGCCTCGTCCATTTCCGGCGTGCTCGCGCATCTCAAGCGCAAGACTGTCGATCTGCAGATGGGCACGGTGCTCTTGATCGGCGGTCTGATCGGGTCGCTGATCGGGATCTGGTTTTTCAACCTGATGAGTCGCCTGGGCCAGATCGACCTGATCGTGCAACTGTCCTATGTGATCTTTCTGGGTATCATCGGCGGGCTGATGCTGCAGGAAAGCCTGCGCGCGCTGATCCGCTCGAAAAACCCTGCGGCGCCCAAACGCAAACTGCACAAGCATTACTGGCTGCATAATCTGCCCTTCAAGATGAAATTCCGCACCTCGGGGCTGTATATCTCGGTCTTTCCGCCGCTACTGGTGGGGATGGGCGTGGGGATTCTGGCCGCGATCATGGGCGTGGGCGGGGGCTTCATCATGGTGCCTGCTATGATCTATCTTCTGGGCATGCCCACCAAGGTCGTGATCGGCACATCGCTCTTTCAGATCACCTTTGTGGCGGCCTTCACCACGATGATGCATGCAGTGACCAATCAGAGCGTCGATGTGATGCTGGCGGTGTTCCTGATCATCGGCGGTGTGATCGGGGCGCAGGTCGGCACGCGGGTCGGGCTGAAGCTGAAGGCCGAACAGTTGCGTATCCTGCTGGCACTGCTGGTTCTGGTGGTGGCGGGCAAGATTGCCTTCGATCTGCTCTGGCCGCCGGCCGAGCTGTATTCGATCACAGTGCTGGGGCGGTTCTGATGCGGGTGCTGATGATCTTCGTGTTCTGTCTGATGGCCCTGCCGCTGCGCGCGGAGCAGGTGATCGCGGGGCTGAGCCAGAACCGCGTCTCGCTGACGGTGAATTTCGAAGGCTCGGAAATCCTGATTTTCGGTGCCGTGCGGCGCGAAGCGCCACTGCCCGAGGAGTCCGAGCTGAATGTCATTGTCACGATTGAAGGGCCGCCGCAGGAAACTGTCGTCTGGCGCAAGGCGCGTCGCGCAGGCATCTGGGTCAATACGGACAGCCAGGATATCCGCGCGGCCCCTAGTTTCTACGCTGTCGCCACCACCGGTCCGCTGCAGGACATCCTGTCCCCGGATGCCGATCTGACGCATCGGATTTCGACCCGGCTGGCGATTTTCGAGGCGCGTGGGATGGACGACCCGACCGTGCGCGCGACGTTTACCGAAGCGTTGATCCGTATCCGCGAAGGGCAGGGGCTGTATCAGCAGCATGATGGCGGGATTGATCTGGAGCGAGAGACCCTGTTCAGCACCCGCCTGACCCTGCCCAAGACCATTGTCGAGGGCCGCTATGCCGCGCGGATTCTGCTGGTGCGCGACGGTCAGGTGATCGACGAGGTCGAGACTGTGATCAATGTGCAAAAGGCCGTGCTGGAACGCTGGCTGACCAATCTCGCCTATGACCAGCCCTTCATCTATGGTGCGCTGGCGCTGTTTCTGGCGGTGTTTTTCGGCTGGGGGGCCTCGGCGCTGTTCCGGCTGTTGCAGAACTGAGCCTGGAGCATGTTGCGCAAAAGTGGTTTCCGGTTTTGCGCATGAAAACATGCGACCATAATAAGTTAGAGTGGGTGACGCGAATGCGAATGAGCGCAACCCGCTCTAGAAAGCGCGGAAGGTCATGGTCGTCAGCGTGCGGCTGATGCCGGGAATGTCGAACAGCCGTTCGGTCAGGAAATGGCCGACATCCTCGCCTTCGGGGATGTAGAGCTTGGCAATCAGATCATAATCGCCCGAGGTGGAATAAAGCTCTGACACCACTTCGCGGTCATAGATCGCATCGGCAACCTCATAGGTCTTGCCGGGCTGGCAACGGAACTGGACAAAGACACAGCGCATCGGGGAACTCCTGTCATCTGTGGGGCCGATGGCCCGATCCCGATCAGACTATGGCCAGCGGGCTGAATCGAAAAGGGGGAATCAGGCGCCTTCGCTCAGTTGCAGCGGGGCCGGGCCTGCGCCCAGATCCTCGGTGCCAAGGGTTTCGCGCGGGCGGGCCAGCCGGTTGCGGATGACCCAGTGCAGCCGGTGTTCGGCCCGCGTGATCGCGACATAGGCCAGCCGCTTCCAGAGCGCGACGCCCCCCTCGCTGCGCCCGGCGCGCGCGGCAGCGAAAAGATCAGGCGCGAAGACCTGCACATCGGGCCATTGCGACCCTTGGGCCTTGTGGATCGTGACCGCCGCGCCATGCACGAAAGCCGCGCCCATATTGGCGGCGAAGGGGATGAAGGGTTCCTCTTCTGCATCGCGTTCGATCTTGATGATCGAGGCCACGGAAATCTGCGGCTCTTCTGCGCCGAAGATATGCAGCCGCGAAAAGCCCGGTTTGCGCCCTGGTCCCAGATAGACCACCTGCGCGCCCTTGATCAGCCCGCGCGCTTCCAGATCGATGCGTTTCTTGCGGTGTTTCAGCGGCAGCTCCAACCCGTCGCAGATCAGCGGTTCACCGGGGATCAATTCGGTTTCGGGCGCGTTATGGGCGCTGCGAAAGGCATGGATCAGCCGCAGCCGCGTCGCATTGCGCCAGACCAGCACCGGCGAGCGCGCCATCAGATCGCTGTCCACACGTTCGGCCAGATGAACGCGATCGTCGCGGCGGGCGGCCTCGGCCACCATCGATTCGAATTCCTCGAAATCGAGGCCAGGATCGGCCAGGGCATGGGCCAGATCAAGGATCGGGTTGTCCTCGGCCTGTCGGTGGATGCGGTTGAGCGTCAGTTGCGCAGGCGCTGGCAGGCTGTCAAAGACCATGCCGCCGCCCTGATTGACGGGCGCAAGCTGCGCCGGGTCGCCGAACAGGATCAGGGTCGAGAAAAGTTCCTGAAGATCTTCGAGCTGGCGCGCATCCAGCATCGAGCTTTCATCGACAAAGCCGATATCCAGCGGATCATCGCGCCGTTTCCAGCCCGTGATGAAATCTGACCCGCGCAGACCTGCGGCTGCCAGCGCGCCGGGGATGGATTTGACCTGCTCAAAGAATGCCTGCGCGCGGTCCAGCGCAGTGTCGGCCAGCCCTTCGATGGTGGGGCGCGCGATATTGCCGGTCAGCCATTCGGCGATACGCTCATATTCCGGATCATAGACCGGCGTATAGAGGATGCGGTGGATCGTCGTCGCCGCCACCCCGCGCCCGCGCAGCACGGACGCAGCCTTGTTCGTCGGCGCAAGCACGGCCAGCCTGCGGGTCTCGCGCTGCCTGCGCGGTTCATATTCGCCCGAGACCAGATCCACGCCCGCCTGCTGCAATTGCCGGGTCAGTTCGGCCAGCAAAAGCGTCTTGCCGGACCCGGCCTTGCCCATCACCGCCAGGGTCACGCGCCGGTCATCCGGGGCGGGCTGGCAGGTGCCATCGGTCAGATCGACCCCGGCGGCCAACAGCACAGCGGCGATCTGGTCCCAGGCTTCGGCCTGATCTTCGGAGAATGTGACAGCTGGCGCGGACATGGCGGCACCCTAGCGCAAGCCATGGCCGAACGGCAGGGGCAAATCGCAGAAGCGGCAGGGAAATCTCACCCCTTTCTGTCTGATGATGAGCCAGAGGGATGCGCGGCCTCAATCCGGGCGATATCGAGATGCGCGAGCTGCACGGCCTGTTCCAGATGCTGCGCCAGCGCTGACAGATCATGCGCGCGGGCATAGACCTGCAATTCACTCAGCGTTTCGATCAGCCAGTCATGCGACACAAGCGCGCGCTCCTTTCCGCGCAGGATCATCCTGCCAGGGTTGGTGCAGGATAAACCAATGCAAGTGTCCAGAAAGTATACAGCGCAATAAAAGATGCCGCGCAGGCGAAAACCTGCGCGGCATCAAGCGAGTTGCAGGTCAGATCAGCCCTTGGGGCCTGCCGACAGCGCATCCTCGAATGTGCGCAGCCCGGTGCGCGGGGCCTGCACCAGCACGGCCATATTGCCGGGTTTGTGTTCATTGCGCAGCATCTTGACATGGGCCGCCGGGATTTCGTCCCAGGGGAAGACTTCGGACATGCACGGGTCAAGCCGACGCTCGATCATCAGCTGGTTCGCCGCCGAGGCCTGCTTGAGATGCGCGAAATGCGACCCCTGCAGGCGTTTCTGATGCATCCACATGTAACGGACGTCAAAAGTGCAGTTGAAGCCGGATGTGCCTGCGCAGATCACGACCATGCCGCCCTTTTTCACGACCAGCGTGGACACAGGGAAGGTCGCTTCGCCCGGATGCTCGAACACCATATCGACATTCACGCCTTTGCCGGTGATGTCCCAGATCGCCTTGCCGAATTTGCGGGCCTCTTTCAGCCATTCGTTATATTCGGGCGTGTTGACCGTGGGCAACTGGCCCCAGCAGTTGAAATCCTTGCGGTTGATCACGCCTTTCGCGCCCTGATCGAGCACGAACTGACGCTTGCTTTCATCCGAGATCACGCCGATCGCATTCGCGCCCGCCGTATTGGCCAGCTGGATCGCATAAGAGCCAAGACCGCCCGAAGCGCCCCAGACCAGCACATTCTGGCCAGGCTTCAGGTCATGGGGTTCATGGCCGAACAGCATCCGGTAGGCGGTGGCCAGTGTCAGCGTGTAGCAGGCCGATTCTTCCCAGGTCAGATGCTTGGGGCGCGGCATGAGCTGCTGGGCCTGCACATTGGTGAATTGTGCGAAAGACCCGTCCGGCGTTTCATAGCCCCAGATGCGCTGGCTGGGCGAATACATCGGATCGCCACCATTGCAATGCTCGTCATCGCCATCGTCCTGATTGCAATGGATCACGACCTCATCGCCGACTTTCCAGCGCTTGACCTTGTCACCCACCGCCCAGACGATGCCCGAAGCGTCGGAGCCCGCAATATGGAACGGGGCCTTGTGCACATCAAAAGGCGAAATCGGCTGGCCCAGACCGGCCCAGATGCCGTTATAGTTGACGCCAGCGGCCATCACCAGAACCAGCACTTCATGGCTGTCAAGCGTGGGCACATCGACGACTTCGATCTGCATCGCCTTGTCCGGCTCGCCATGGCGCTCGCGCCGGATGGCCCATGCATACATCTGTTTCGGCACATAGCCCAGCGGGGGCATTTCGCCGATCTCGTAAAGATCCTTCTCGGGCGCATCGTAAGTTGCGATGCCATCTTGCGTGTCGAGAGCCATATCTGCCTCCATACTCCAGAACTGCTGCTGCGCCGCAGAAAATCATGTGGCGCTTGCAGCATGGATAGATATGGCTACGCAATAATGCAACCCTAATTTGACATGATTTGTAATTTTGTGTCTTTGGTCTGCTCAGTTCTCCGGATCAGCCAGCAGAAGCGTGTCTTGCGGCGCAATGCCTGCAGGTGCGTCGCAACGCTGCAGGACAGACGCGGCGTAAAACCCCAGAACCTCTTGCTGCCCCGGCGCGACCCTGACCTCCCCCGAGGCGCGCGCGATCAGACCGCGTTTCTGCATCGCCTCCAGCCCGTCAGCCATCAGCTGGCCGTCCTGCGTGTCCTCAAGATGCATCCAGGCGCGACGCGCGATCAGCTCTTGCCGGAGCTGGTCGCAAGCCGCTTTCAGCTCGCGCTCCTGTGCACTGCCCCCGCAGCGCACGAGGGCCGCAGCGACAAAGGGCACGGGCAGCACAGGAACCGCAGCGCGGATGCGCTCCATCAGCGTCTCGGCGAGTGTTTCGGTGCTGGCATCGGGCTGTTGCGTCAGAAATGCGCGCAGCGAGACAGGTTCGCCGTAGCAGACGGCTGCATAACCGAAAGGGGTGAAGCGCCGCCGGAATTTCTGCCACAGGGTGCGCAACCCGTTGCCGATCACCACCCGCACGCGCACAGGAAAGCGGCGGATGCCTTTCATTCCGGCCTCGATCAGGATCCGGTCCTCCAGGATCCTGTCGTAATTCAGCGCGACCGGCACAAAAACCACATCCGCATTATCCGAGATATTGTAGCCCCGCACAATGTAATGCAGCAATCCCCGCTTGGCAGGCCCCACCAGCCCGTTCAGGCTGAGCCCGCCTTCGGGAAATATCGCCTGCGTGGTGCCCTGCTGGATCGACATCTGCACATAGCGCGCCAGAATCGCGCGGTAGAGCGAATTGGAATAACGCCGCCGGATGAAATAGGCCCCCATCGCACGGATCAGCGCCTTGAGCGGCCAGACCCGCGCCCATTCACCCACAGCATAGCTCAGCGCCGAATGGCTGGAGGCCAGCCAGGTGATCAGCACGTAATCCATGTTCGAGCGATGATTCATCACAAAGACCACCGCCGCGCGACTGTCGATCTGCGCAAGTGCGGGACTGTCCGCGCCCCCGATCCGCACTTTGTAGAGCCCCTGACTGACCCTCTGCGCCAGTTTGATCGCAAAGCCGAAATAGGTCGCGGTCGAAAACCCCGGAACGATCTCGCGGGCATAAGAGCGGGCTTTCTCGAAGGCCACATTCGGCGGCACGCCCTCGGAGCGGGCATATTCGCGCACAGCTTCCATGACTTGCGGATCATAGATCAGCCGCGTGACCTGATCCTGCCTGCGCATGATCCTGAACGGCTCGATCGGGCGTTGCAACCGCGTGTTCAGGCGCGCGATGGCCCGTTCCATGCGCCGCCGGAAGAACCAGCGCACCGATGGGAACAGGAAATGCGACGCGAAGGTCACTGCCGCGAAACCAAGGATCAGGACAAGCGCCCAGAGGGGCAATTCAACTGTCTGGAGCATGTTGCTATCTTGCAGGAAACCCGGTCAGGGTAAATGGTCCATAGCGTGCAATAACCAGATGAAAAAGCCCCGGACACGCGGTCCGGGGCTTTCTCCTCATTCCCTCCGACGGGCCAGTTGGCGACAGTGTCAGCCGACCAGTTCCAGACCAGAGAAGAAATATGCGATTTCCTGTGCTGCGGTTTCCGGTGCGTCCGAACCGTGGACCGAGTTTTC